>DMRT01000029.1 GCA_003455235.1 Chitinophagaceae bacterium | reverse complement strand
CGAACGCCCAACATGGGGTTTGCACCAGTGAGGGCAGACGAAATAACAATCAGCTTCATCTCACTATCAACTAATATCCTGTTTACGAATTTCTATTTGGCTTTTGCTTCTTATCTTCAACTTCGGTTTTGCAATCGGCTCCATTACTGGGGATACAGCAAAAGTCCCCACCAAAAGCAAAGCCATAAACAGTAAACCAGAAACAATAACAGCAAATCCACAACAACATGAACCGTATCTGCTTATTCCCCGGCACATTCGATCCTGTAACGCTTGGTCATACCGATATTATAAACCGGGCTTTGCCATTGTTCGATAAGATTGTGGTAGGTATTGGTTTAAACGCTTCTAAAGTGCCCATGTTTTCGGCTGAACAAAGGATGTTATGGTTTAAAGAAATTTATGCTCAGGAGTCCAAAGTAGAAGTAAATATTTATGAAGGTTTAACTGTAAACTACTGCAGGGAGATTGGCGCAAAATTTATATTGCGCGGCATACGCTTCGTAAGCGATTTTGAATACGAAAAAACCATTGCCGATGCCAACCGCATGATGGATAAAAATATAGAAACCATATTTCTTACCGGTGAGCCGCAATATACTTCGGTGGCCTCAACTATCGTAAGGGATATTCTTAAACATCACGGTGATGCATCTCCATTTTTACCCGATGTAGTGATACAGTCAATAAAAAAACTATAATCTTTTACAATCATTCTATTAAAACACTTCAATTGTAATGAGTATTTGGTTCAATAAAAACAAGCAAGTGGAAGAGCTGGATTATCTGCGTAACAATACCCTTGGTGGCCACCTCGATATGAAGTTTACAGAAATAGGCGACAACTTTATTAAAGCAAGTATGCCTGTAGATCACCGCACCCATCAGCCTTACGGGCTTTTGCACGGCGGCGCTTCCGCTGCACTTGCAGAAACGCTTGGCAGTATTGCTTCAGCTTTGGTAATAGACCAGGAAAAATTTATATGTGTAGGTTTAGAGATCAATGCCAATCATGTAAGGGGGGTAAAAAGTGGTTTTGTAATTGGTACCTGTACACCGCTCCACTTAGGCGCCAGCACGCATGTGTGGGATATACGTATACACGATGAACGCGAAAAACTCATCTGTGTGAGCCGCTTAACTGTTGCTATTTTAAAGAAACGGGAGCTGTAAGTAAACTCAAAAAATTACCGCTTAATGATCTCCACAATATTCGCATAACTGTTTTGTAAACATTCTTCCACGGCAGCAGCATCTGCCCAAATAATTTTTTCAATATCTTCTTCTGTTTGCGGTATAAAGGTTTCATTGCCAGTAGCTTTCATAGAATACCAGTGTGTTTCTTTTATTACATCCGCATTTACATATTTATCAAAGTACTCATGGTACGTAATGCCAAGCAAACCTCCCAGTTCTAAATTGGTAATCCCGGTTTCTTCCGCCACTTCACGTACAGCGCATTGCTCTATAGTTTCGCCTTCGTCTAATTTCCCTTTTGGCAAGTCCCATTTCCCGCGGCGGAAGATCATCAGCAGGTCATTGTTATTGTTTGTTACCAGGCCGCCTGCTGCAATTATTTTTTTCATGGTTTTTTATTTATAACTTTCAGCGAATGTACAGGAATGTAAGAGTTGAATATTTAGCCGCTTTTGTAAATGTATTTTTTTGCACACAAAATTTATCAATTCCAAAATAGCCTTTACTTTCGCAGCATGACGAACGAAAAAGCTGTAGCTGAAAAATTACTGCAGACAGGCGCTGTTAAATTAAGTCCGGATCAGCCTTTTACCTGGGCCAGCGGCTGGAAAAGCCCGATCTATTGCGACAACCGGAAAGTATTGTCTTACCCCTATATCCGAGATTTCATCAAAAGTGAAATGTGCAGCGTGATCTTTGAAAAATTTCCGGAAGCCGATGTGCTGGCCGGTGTGGCAACTGCTGGCATTGCCTGGGGTGCCATGGCAGCGGACCAGTTGAAACTTCCCTATGTATACGTTCGCCCAAAGCCCAAGGAGCATGGACTTGGTAACCAGATAGAGGGCCAGCTTGAAAAAGGGCAAAAAGTACTGGTAATAGAAGACCTGATCTCTACCGGAAAAAGCAGCCTGCAGGTTTGCGATGTACTGAAAGAGGCGGGTGTGGAAGTGATTGGTATGGTTTCCATCTTCACCTATGGCTTTCCGGTGGCGGAGGAAGCTTTTAAAGCTGCCGGGATACCCTATTATTCGCTTACCAATTACCAGAACCTGATTGACCTGGCTTTGGAAAAGTCAATTGTAGGCCCGGATGAACAAAATACGCTGTTAAATTGGAGGGCAGATCCTTCCAATTGGATGCGCAATGCTTAATTTTAGCCAATGAAGTCGATTTTCTTATCCCTTGTACTGGTTGTAACAGCAGTTTTTGCCGGTTATGCCCAGTACAGCCAGCAGCAGAAAGTATCCGGTAAGGCTGTGATTAAAACCCCTACCGTGCAATGCGATGTTTGCAAGGACCGGGTGGAATTCTTTATCAGCAAGGAGCCGGGCGTTACGTCTGTAAAGGTCAATATCAGGCAAAAAACAACTACTGTTACCTGGCTGAACGACCGCACCACCCTGGAAAATATTAAAGTGGCTATTGCCAACCAGGGATTTGATGCCGATGATATTGAGGCAGAGGAATCGGCTATAAAAAGATTGCCGAAAGAGTGCAAATTGCACCGGGCGAGCCTTACACCTGCTGCTGCACCGGCCTCTAAACAGTAATATTTCCCTGAATTAAAAGACTACAAAGCGCTGCTTTCCTTCGTAATTAACAGGAAATGTTTTGTACACATTTGCCTTCCCCAATTTTACTTTCCCCGTGATTTTTACAGTAACCTCTTTCCCCAGAAAGGTAGGCAGGGCATTTTTGAGCAGGTTCTGCATATCCAGGTTTATCTGGAGGGGCAGGGTAAACTCAGATAACCGCTGTATGCTGATCTGATAATCCTGCGAGCTATGCCCGAGGTAATTGCCATCTATGAATATGTCCAGGTCGGTGTATTTGAGCTGCAGGCCAAAGTTGTTAGGATTGTAATAGATCACATCCAGTTTGAGGGAAGAGGCGCCAAATCCCAGTTTCTCCACTTTCAGGTTTTTAAAATCCCGGTAAACGAGTTCCTTCGGAGCCTGACATGATGGCGTAAAAAAGAGAAGACTAAAGAGGGTAAAAAAATGGAGGAGGGGGCTTCGGGTCATTGGGTATTTTTTACTGAAATTAAGACTTGCTGTTCACTTACACAAAAGCCGACCATCATATCACTTGAATTTAACAGGTAAATTTATTGGAATTTGCCTGGCAACCTTCCCAAAACACTAACCAATTATTGGCTATTTTATTTGAGTAGAAATAAATTATTTAATCAGTTAATAATGATTAATTTATTTAATTATACCAGTAATTTAAAACTTAATAAAATTAGACCTTATGGTTTAATAAAACAGTTTGCATGCCATTGCAAAATTGAATTCACAAATAGAAAATTTAATTATTGATAATCAATCTATAGTAATATTTATTTTGATTTTTTAAATTAACAAACTGATAATTCGTTGATAATTTGCATATAACGGCAGTAAGAATTTTCGGCTGGTCAACGTTGGCCAGGAATACCGGCATTTTCTTTTTCAAACGAAGGCGGGCTTCTGATCATTTAGTTATCCATTCCAGGACTTAATTCCCAAATGGTGTCATATTGTCTTTTTTCTAGCTTCGGATTTTATCTTCTAGTAAAGGGCACTGGTACTACTATATATAATGCTTAAAAATCGCTGAATCCTTACCATTTATGCACGATTATGTGATCTGACAAAAATCTTTTTCAAATTTTAGCTTAAAACCTTTGAAAATATCTTTTATCGAATGCTCAGCCATTTGAAAGCCATTCAAAAAAAATGGCAATCTAAGTGTTTTTACCACAAAGACGGTAAAATTACGGTCGGGGAGATTTGCGTTTTCCGAAAATCGCAGTATGTTTGCATCGAAATCAGAAACGGCCATTACCTCGGTTGTCCCGGTTTCAAAATCTAAAACTCCAATTGCTCCTCTAAAGACCATCCAATTTTGGTCCGGGTATAAAAGCCCTACGTCAAAGATCCTGTCAGAACCATTCTGAAACCTCAAACACAAGAAAATGAAATTGATTTTTACGTCTGCACTGGCGTGTCTTACCATACTTACGTCCTCTGCCCAGATCGAATCTTGTCCGGCAGGAACTGATACCAATGCCATCCCTAAATTTTCCGGTGTACCAAGCTTAGTGAGCGGATCTGCTTTGCAACAAGGTGCTGTTTACCGCTACGAAAATGTGGTAACCTCTCCGTTTACTATGTATGCCCTGGTTAAAATTGAAAACGTTGATAAGGCGAAGGTGGTAAATATCGATGAGCGTGACCTGTCGAACGCCGGAAATGACAACCGTTTTCAGCCGCAGATCGCCCCGGACAACACTACATTAAATGGCGACAGGAGGGGATTGATCACTTTCAGCATGACTTTCTACAGTGCGGCGACAAACCTGCCGGCCCCCATAACAGGCCTCCGGTTTACACATTATGATATGGACGGCTTTACAAATGGCACCACCGGCTGGTACAGGGAAATGGGTTGTGTAACCAATGCTACGGGCATTATTACCAGCAGCAACCCTGCTACGCAGCTTTTGAATGCCGGCGATTACACTGCAAACGGATACCTGTGGAAACAATACATGGGTTCTACAACAGAGCATGGCGGGGTTTCATCTGATCCGGAAGTGGCTCTTGTTGCCGAATACCTGGCCGCCTCTTCGGTTGTTTTCCGGATGGGATATGATTTTAAAAAAGGAAATGGTTCAAATTTATCCTCGCCGTCTTACCGGCAATACGCCGCTAAATTCGGTTGCTTCAGTTTTGTAAACGGAGGTACCATGCCGGTAATGTACAGTTCATTTGACGCCGTGGTGAATGATAAATCGGTACTGGTGAAATGGATCACCGCCCAGGAAATGAACAACAGCCATTTTGAAGTGGAACGTTCATTCAACAATACAGATTTTACCACGGCCGGTATTGTGCTGGATGGATTTGCCGTGAACGGTACCGGTAAAAGCTACCAGTTTAAAGACAATTCGCCTGCACTGCAGGAGCAACCCGTTGCCTACTACCGTTTAAAACAGATCGATGTTGATGGAAAGGCAACCTATACCAAGGTGCTGGTGGTACGGTTACAGGCCAAACCGGGCATTACCATGCAGGTGTCGCCAAACCCTTTTGCCGAAAGCCTGAACCTGCGTTTCAATGCAGCCGCCAGCGGAACTGCCGAGATACGCATCGTGAATAACTATGGTCAAACTTTGTTATCCAAACAAGCTACAATAAGTAAAGGCTTCAACACCGTACAGGTTGACGGCCTCAATGGATTAACCCCGGGCATGTACATCGCCCAGTTAATCATGAATGGTACTGTAATTGACAACCAGCGTGTCATCAAGAATTAAGTACCCCGTACCCTAAACCAGTTTAACGGAAGCTGGTGGTAAGTGACTGTCAGCTTCCTTTTTTAAAAATCCATTATTCATTGTTAAACATTTATCCTATGGTATTTCAAACGATAAAAATGTTACACAATGAAAGCAATAAAAAATACTACATGCCTGCTGCTCATCGCCCTGTTTATTACAGGAACAGCAAATGCCCAGGTTTCACCCAATGGTTCTAAAATAACCATTACAAACTTTACCGTTTATGAAAAAAATGATCAGCTGGTTATTGACTGGCAAACCGATGGACTGGTGGAAGCAAATTACTGGCAGATCCAGCGCAGCGAGGACGGGAAGAACTTTAGAACCATTGCCCTCGTGCTTGGTCCTGATCCCCGCCAGGGTGCCAACCGGTACCAGTATAAAGGCAAGATGAGGAAGCGGGGAGAATCGGCTTTGAGCTACCGCCTGAGCCCGGTTGACCGGAGCGAACAGGAAATAAACACCGAAATTATACCAGCAACAAAATAATAAAGCCCTGAATCACGTTTAATGCCCGTGCCCCCGGTAGATAAACGTTAGTGCTTGGTTTACGAAGTTTTCTTTGGGGGTTACAGAATCGAAAGATTCTTAACAAAGGCCGCATTTCTATGCGGCTTTTTTGTTTTTTGCCCGCCCGGGCACATTCATTTTTGCTGGATTTGTAAATTTATTCTGTGTAAATTAAAATAAATTTACTCGAAATTAATTTGCATATTTCCGGGCAACACCGTTCCGTAAATAAAATACGATTCAGCTCGGGGTGTTTTTTTGATTTTGCTTCATAATCCTGTACAACGAGAAAACAACCCACCATAAGGTACTTCCCTTGTTAAAACATGGAAATTTTGCAATACCACCCACAAAATGTGGATAATCGACCTAAAAAGCCTCCTGAAAATGAGGCTTTTTAACATTTTATATATATATTTGGTTCTCCCAATTCCTCTGCAGAAACTGCTGTAATCCACTATCCTGTAATTAACATTCCCCCCAGGTAAGCATCCCGTAAACCGGGAACCAGTTTTTTATTGCAAAAAACCATCTTATAACCAAACAATATGAGAAAATTTTTACTTCTCTCTATCGCTGTAATATTTGCTGCAGCGGCCTCTGCACAGGATCAAACCAACAAGGGAAAGGAATTCTGGATCAGCTATCCTGAACACATCAACGGCACCAGTTCTGTAATGGGCTTGTATATCACCAGTGATGTGAATACCACCGGTGTTGTAACAGTGAACGGTACTAACATTCCGTTCGGCGTGAACGCTTACACTGTAACCAACCTGTTCCTCGGTCCCAATGGTGGGGGATCTGCTCCCAACTCATACATACACATGGGCGGAATCCAGGACGGGATAAAAACCGGCGCTGCCGTGCATATTGTTTCGCAGGAACCGGTGGTGGTATATTCTCATATTATTTTCTCGGCCCGTTCGGGTGCCAGTTTAATTCTTCCCACACAGGTTTGGGGCAAGGAATACATTGTACCCAGCTATCCAAACAGCGGGGGCAGCGGAGCTGGCCAGGGATATGGCGAATTGAATGTGATGGCGTCTTTGCCCAATACCGTTGTTGAAATTACTCCCCAGATCACATCCCGGAACGGGTTGCGGACTGCCGGTATTCCATACCAGATCACCTTGGTTAACCCCGGTGATGTGTACCAGTTGCAGTTCCCGCAAAACCAGGATCTTTCCGGAACCGTGGTACGTTCCATCGCATCCGGTACCTCCGGTTGTCAACCCATCGCTGTTGTGGCAGCCACCACCTGGACCGCCCTGAACTGCGGATCGGGAACAGGTGGTGACAATTTCTACCAGCAATTATTCCCGTATGGATCGTGGGGTAAAGAGTTTTTAACAGCCCCACTTAAAAAAGTGGTGACCAATCCAAATGATCACAACGTGGATATTGTGAGGGTATATGTTAAAGATCCAGCCACGGTGGTTCAGAAGACAGAAAATGGCACCACCACCACGTTGCTGGGTCTGAATTTTGGTAATTATTATGAATACAGCACAGAATACCCTACCTATATTAAGGCAGATCAGCCGATACAGCTGATGCAATACATCAAAACACAAAACTGTAATGCAGCGGGTAGTCCGCAAACGGAATCAGACCCTGAAATGATCGCTTTAAGTGCGGTGGAGCAAACGATCAATGACGTAACGGTATTCTCTGCATTCCAGGCATATGTTCCTCCCGGCCAGAGTAATGTAACCACGCATTACATCAACGTGATCATGAAGACGGCAAACACGGGTAGTTTCCGGGTGAATGGTGCAGCGCCAACGGCCACCTGGGTTGCCATTCCTGCTACCAATTATTCGTACCTGAAACAGAATATTATCACCACCGGACCGGGTGCAACCCCTGTAACCCGTTTGCAGGCTGACAGTGGTTTTAGTGCCATTGCATATGGATTCGGTAACGTAGAATCGTATGGGTATAATGCAGGAACGAATGTAATCGACCTGAGTCACCAACTGGAAGTACAATCACAGTACGGCATTGAAACAAGTCCGACCGTTTGTAAAGATGCTCCATTTAAATTCAAAGTATATTTCCCGGATTCAACCCTTTCTGTATCCCCGGTTGCTATCCGCTATGATTCCATTAAATGGTCGGTGAATAACCCCGGCGTGTTTGTGCCCAATAATTTCCCCATTACAGTTCTGGGTACGGTAGGAGCACCGCCCACGGTTGCGATAGATTCTGTTAATATCCGCAATGGCCGCCAGGTTGCCTGGTATTCATTACCTGGATTGTATTCAGTAAATACCCCCGGTGTTTATACCATTACCATTACCACATACCGCACCAGTTCAGAAGGATGCGGCAATCAACAGGATTATACATTTCAACTTACCGTTGTGGAGCCACCTGTAGCCGGTTTTACTTACACAGCCGGCAAGTGTGTGGCGGAGCCTTATCAGTTTACCGAAACTACCCCGCAGGCACCCAAACCAACTTATAGGTGGTATTGGAATTTCGGCGACCCGGGCAGCGGAGCAAGTAATACATCCACTGTACGTAACCCAACGCATATATTCAGCGCTCCGGGCACTTATACAGTTGCTTACGTAGCTTATACAACTGCCGGTTGCGAAACAGATACAGTAAGACAACAGGTAGTTGTTGATCCGATACCATCTGCAATTATTGACGGAACCAATACGGTATGTATCAACGGGGCACCACAAACCATAACGTTCACAGGTTCCGGAAGTACAGCTGCGGCACCATCTTATACATTCTATTACCACATGAATGCGGGAGGCCCTCTGAGCGTATCAAGTATAGGTACTTCAACGGCAAGCATTGTGCACAATCCTACCACAGCAGGACCCTATGTATATACGCTGGACAGTGTAAGAATAACCGGTTCTGCAGCCTGTGTTAAACAGATTGTTGGTCAGCAGATCACAATCACGGTTCTTCCCAATCATGCCATTGCACTAACTACTGCTAATAATGTGCA
>DMRT01000223.1 GCA_003455235.1 Chitinophagaceae bacterium | reverse complement strand
TTTTTCTTCAAACAGTTCATCGTAATCATTCAGACTGTACCCAAACAGTGGAAAAGATTCGGTAAAGCTGCCCCTGCCCGCCATCAGCTCGGCACGGCCGCCTGAGAGGAGATCGATCGTGGCAAAGCTCTGGTATAATTTAACAGGATCCGATGAACTTAATACTGAAACAGCGCTGCCAAGCTTTATCTTTTTAGTAACCGTTGATGCCGCCGCCAGGATAATTTCGGGGGCACTCACGGCATAATCAGGACGATGATGTTCGCCGATGCCGTAAAAATCAAGCTCCAGTTCATCCATCAGCTTTATTTCTTCTATCAGTTCTTTCATCCGTTCACCTGCTGGCTGCACCTGCCCCTTTTCATTGATGTGCAGGTCGCCGAACATGCCGATGCCTAATTCCATGCAAAATGATTTTGAAAACGTAATCAATTAATAAGTCACTGACCAATATCCAATCTTGCTAAACTTGCTCATCATTCGGCCCAGCTCATGACATAACTCGTATTCTCGATCTCCAGCGCCTGTTTGGTGAGCATCAGCGGGCGAAAGGTATCTACCATCACCGCAAGTTCCTTCGTTTCTTTAGCACCGATGCTTTTCTCAACGGCCCCGGGATGTGGCCCATGCGGTATGCCTGCCGGATGCAGCGTGATCATACCCCGGGTAACATTCTTACGGCTCATGAAATCACCATCTACATAATACAGCACTTCATCACTGTCGATATTACTATGATTATAGGGCGCCGGGATGGCATCGGGATGATAGTCGTATAACCGCGGCACAAAGGAACAAACCACAAAGGCACTGGTCTCAAATGTTTGGTGTACCGGTGGTGGCTGGTGTACCCGGCCGGTGATGGGTTCAAAATCGTGAATGGAAAATATGTAGGGGTAACAGCATCCGTCCCACCCCACCACATCAAAGGGATGCGTTCCGTAATGCAGGCCGTAGAGCATTCCCTTTTTCTTTGCCTTAATCAGGAAATCACCTTTCTCATCATAGGTCTTCAGGTCTTTCGGTGGGCGGATATCCCGTTCGCAATACGGCGAATGCTCCATCAGCTGCCCGTATTTACTCATATACCGTTTCGGATACCGGAGGGGCGTGAATGATTCCACAATAAACAACCGGTTCTTATCATCATTGAATTCAATTTGATAAATCGTTCCTCTTGGCAGTACGATATAATCGCCATAGCCGAAAGAAAGATCCCCATACTGCGTATGAACGGTGCCCGTACCCTCATGCACAAAGATCATCTCATCGGCATCGGTATTTTTGTAAAAATAATCCTTTGTTCCGCTATGCGGGGCGGCCAGTACAATATGGCAATCGCTGTTTACCAGCACAGGCACCCGGCTCTGCAGGTACTCACCTCCGGGCTTTACATGAAACCCTTCAAAGCAGCGGTGCTTCAGCATTTTTTCCTCAGCCACCTGGGGACTCACATCCACCTGCGGCTCGGTTTTAATGATCTGTGTGGGCGGATGACAATGGTACAGCAGCGAATAATCATCGCTAAAGCCTTCGGTGGAAAATAACTGTTCGCTGTACAGTCCGCCGTCGGGCTTACGGAACTGTGTATGGCGCTTGTGGGGAATTTTTCCCAGTGTATAATAATGAGGCATGGAATAATTAAGAATTAAAAATTAAAAAATAAAAATGAGTATGGGCCGCTGGTCATTCGGCATTTGTCATTGAAAAGAGTTCATAGATTCATAGAGATGGTAAATGCCCCAATGACTATCGACTTAATGACTAATCTCTTGAAAGTTCCAGCGTTGCCAGCAGAAAGATGTACTTCCATTTCCGTTTATCGATCCAGTATGTAAAGTTGCGGTGAAAAAGCATGTCTGCAGTTGATATTGTAAATTTACAGCTAATCTTTAAAAAGCGTGACAAGGATCGGGTTAATTTCAGACACACATGGCTACCTCGACGATGCCGTATCCGGATATTTCAAGGAATGTGACGAGGTTTGGCATGCAGGGGATTTCGGAACAGGCGGGCTGGCCAAGAAATTGAAAGAGAAAAAGAGTGTAAAAGGAGTATATGGCAATATTGACGGACAGGATATACGGTCGGAATTCCCGGAGCAACTCGTATTTATGTGTGAAGAGGTAAAAGTGCTGATGCGGCATATCGGCGGCTACCCGCCCAAATACAATCCAGAAACAAGAAAAGAATTACTCATTCACAAACCACAACTGTTCATCAGTGGTCATTCGCACATACTTAAAATAATGTACGACGACAAACTGCATTGCCTCCACATGAACCCCGGCGCTGCCGGTAAACACGGTTGGCAGAAAGTAAGAACGCTCATCCGTTTCACCATCGATGGAAAAGACATAAAGGATTGCGAAGTGATTGAACTGGGACCAAGGTAATTGGTTTGTTGGTTTAATCGTTTTGTGGTTTAGTGGTGAGAGCCTAATAATTAACTAACTACCAAATAAACTATAACACAATAATCAAATAAACCACTACTCCACCCAATCCGCCAGGAAAATATTGGTATCCCGGGTGCCTCCATTATTTCGGTTGCTGCAGAAGATGATTTTCTTACCGTCGGGGCTGAACATCGGGAAAGCGTCGAATGATTTTTCGGCCGATATCTTTTCCAGCCCGGTACCGTCTTCGTTGATGGTAAACAGGTTGAACGGGAAACCTCTTTTGCTCTGGTGGTTGCTGGCAAAGATGATACGCTTGCTGTCGGGCATATAAGCCGGCGCCCAGTTGGCATTACCGAATGAAGTAACCTGCTTCACATTCTTTCCATCCGCATCGGCAATAAACACTTCCATATTGGTGGGAGCCACCAGGTTTTCGGCGAGCAGGTCTTTGTATTCTTTTACTTCCGCTTCGGTTGTTGGCCGGCTGGCACGCCAGATGATCTTCTTACCATCCGGGCTGAACCAGGCACCGCCATCATATCCCAAAGTATTGGTGATGCGTTTTTCTTTCCCTGTTTTCAGGTCCATGATGTAAAGGTCAATATCGCCGTCTTTATCGCTGGTGTAAATCATTTTTTTTCCGTCGGGAGAGATCGTCGCTTCCGCATCATACCCTTTGCTGTGGGTGAGTTGCTTAACAATCTTTCCAGTAAGATCGGCCATAAAAATATCGTAGCTGTCGTACAGCGGCCATATATATTTATTACCGTATTTTTTCCTGTCGGGCACCGGCGGACAGGTATCAGCGCCCAGGTGGGTGCTTGCATAAATCACGTGCCTGCCGTCTTTGGTAAAAGCGCCGCAGGTGGTTCTTCCCTTACCGCTGCTGATCCGTTTGTATTCGAATTTTTCACCGGCCTTTGGCACTTTACCGATGAACATTTCATCGCACATAATACCGTCTTTCGGGTTGGTTCGCTGGAAAATGATCCACTTACCGTCGAAACTGAAATAGGCTTCGGCATTATCACCACCGAACGTAAGCTGCTGTACGTTGGCAAAATGTTTTTCGCCGGGAAACTGTATCGTATCATTGAGCAGGGATGCTGAAGAACGAATGGAATCAGCGGGCTTAAATGAACTCACAATGATCGCAACAATCATCAGCAGCAATGCAAAAACAGGGATTCTTTTCATGGTCAGAAATTTGAAGGGTCAAAGATAAGTTCTGATACCCGGTGAATTGTCAGAAAATTGTCAGGCTGATATGAATCATCGGCGTACATTTGCAGCCATGATCCTCATCATGCGATATCCGTTTTTCTTATTGATGCTGCTGACCGTTATCAGCTCCTGTAACAGCGGCGACCAAAAAAATACCGAACCTGCCGGAGCCGTTTCCCGGGAAAAAGAAATGCAGGAAGCCATCGCCCGGTATCCCGACTCGCTTTTATTAAGAGAAAACCTCAGCCAGTATTACCGCGACAGCGGCGTGTACGACAAAGCCATTGCCGTAATCAGTGAAGCCCTCCGGAAAGACAGCAACAATGCCCGGCTGTGGGATATAAAAGCAACCCTTCATTTTGAAAATGAAGACACGGCCAATGCCATCAGTGCTTTTGAACATGCAGTGGCCATTGTTCCGGCGCCGGAATACCTGATGTCGCTGGGCTCCCTGTATGCTCAAACAAAAAACAGCAAGGCATTGCTGGTAGCCAATGTGCTGGCCAAACCACAAACGGGCAATACGGCCAAGGAAGCCCTGTTCATTGAAGGACTTTATTACAGTTACAGCGGCGATAAGATAAAAGCCATTTCTTTTTTTGACCGGTGCCTGGCCATGGAGTACAGCTTTATGTTTGCTTACCGGGAAAAAGCCATTGCCCTGTACGACCTGGGGAAATACGAAGAGGCTTTGCGTGTGCTGGACAAAGCAGTAACGCTGCAGAATAATTTTGATGAAGGATATTACTGGAAGGGACGCTGCCTGGAAAAGCTAAATAAAAATGCAGAAGCCATCGAAGAATACCGCACAGCCCTGTTGTATTCGCCTGATTTTGTAGAAGCAAAAGCGGCATTAACCAGGTTGGGAGGAAGTTGATGGATTTAGTGGTTTATTCTTTTAATGGTTGTTCAACTTCAGCACTATGGCTACCTTTAACGCATAATTCATAATTCTTAATTTACAATTCAATATGGCTATCATCGCCCCCTCCCTCCTCGCTGCCGACTTTCTGAAACTGGAATCTGAATGCAAGATGCTGAATGAAAGTGTGGCCGACTGGTATCACCTCGACGTAATGGATGGGCACTTTGTTCCCAACATCAGTTTTGGGCCGATGCTTATTGAGTTCTTCCGCAAAGCCACCACCAAAGTCTGCGATGTGCACCTGATGATTGAAGAACCGGGTAATTATGCTGAAATGTTTAAAAAAGCCGGCGCCGATATTCTTTCTGTACATATTGAAGCATGCCCCCACCTGCACCGCAATATCCAGCAGATAAAAAGCCTGGGCATGCAGGCCGGCGTTGCCCTCAATCCGCATACACCCGTGGAATCGCTGAAAGACGTCCTGGCCGATATAGACCTGGTGTGCATGATGAGTGTGAACCCGGGTTTCGGCGGACAGTCATTCATCCCCCATACCTTACATAAAATAAAACAGCTCCGCGAAATGATCGACGAGCGGGCATTGAATGTAAAGATCGAAATCGACGGAGGCGTTACGGTTGAAAATGCAAAATCCATCATAGATGCCGGGGCTGACGTATTGGTGGCGGGTAACACCGTTTTCAAATCGAAAGATCCCAAAGCAACGATCGCAACCTTGAAGAATATGTAAATCTGCCCGGGGCTGCATCTGAGTTTTATCATGACCAGGATTCCCATCACTCTGCTGCTGTTATTCTGCTGTTCCACAATATCAGCCCAACCAAAAAAAGTCACCGAGGGATACGTAGAATACTACGTGATCTACAGCTCAAAATCCTTTGATGACCTGTTACCTCCACCACCCCCACCGC
>DMRT01000313.1 GCA_003455235.1 Chitinophagaceae bacterium | reverse complement strand
TGCGGTATTATGATGAAATGCCATACGAGAAAATGAGCAAGATCCTGGAGACCAGTGAAGGAGCCCTGAAAGCCAGTTATCATCACGCCGTGAAAAAAATTGAGGATTTCATACTGAATAGTTAAACTTTTGGCAATCAAAGCAGTCAATAAAACGTACATGGAAAGCACAAACGACATATGGAATGAATTAAAGGAATTAAGTCCTGTTGTTGCCGCCATTGGGAAACAGAATGTTTTTAGGGTGCCTGAGGGATATTTTACAAGATTGAGCGAAGACATTCTGGCGGGGATCGGACATGAGGGAGGTGCTCCACTGAACATCACTTCAATGACGAACGCTGAAGATGTTCCGCAGGGGTATTTCGAGAACCTTGCAGATTCTATTCTGAGCCGGATTAAGAGTGAAACGGCCATGGATGAACTGAGAACCTTGTCTCCCATGTTGTACAGCATCCAGAACGAAAATGTATTTGAGGTTCCCCAGGGATATTTTGAAGGGTTGGGCAATGAGGTGCTGAATAAGGTGAAACCTCAACAGGCAAAAGTGGTTACCATGCGTCGGCGTACTGCCACCATCTTTAAATATGCCGTAGCCGCAGCCTTCACCGGAGTAATGGCATTGGGTGTTTTTAAATTCACCGGGAACAAAAAGACCGACCTTGAGTTGCCGCAGTACGTTATTGATGGTATGAAGGTAAAGGACGTGGACCAGGAGCTTTCAAAACTTTCCGACGATGCCATCATGAAATACCTGGAAGCCAGCGGAAGTGATGTAAAGACGGCGCTGGTTGCCAACAGTGTTGATGCCAACGAATTACCATCTGAAGAAGAGTACCTGCTTGATGAACAGGCGCTGGACAAATATTTAAACAGCATTAATTTAGGAGATGCAAAAAATTAAAACACGATCATGAAAAAATATCTACTTATACTGACATTGTTTTTGGGCGGCCTTTCTTTTGCAAAAGCGCAGGAAGGGGATGAGGGGAAAAAGGTTCAGGATATTAAGGCATTGTATGTTGCTTATGTAACCAAGCAGTTGGACCTTACACCCGACGAAGCTCAGAAATTCTGGCCGGTGCACACCCAGTTTGAAAACGACATCAAGTCGGTTAATAAGGACCTGCCTGAGCTTCAAAAGCAGCAGGCTTACCTGGATGTGAAGAAGAAGTACCAGGATAACTTCAGCCGTATACTCGGCGCCAGCCGCTGCGACCGCTTCTTCCGGATGGATGGAGAGTTTAAACGGAAATTGATTGAAATACGGAATCAACGGCAACAGAACCAGGTGCGACCACGGTTAAGAAGAGGGCAGTAACAGAGAAAATCATTGAGTGAAAAGCGGGGTGACCCGCTTTATTTTTTTCAAAACAGCAGTCAGTGTTTTTTTTCTGTACAGGAAGACGATCACCAGTTCATTGCGGATCACTTTATTTTTTAAGCCGGCTGGCATTTGTATGTTATCAATCCTGGAAAGAGCTGACAGTTGAATCACGTTCCCGCCGGCCGATTTCACCAGGGTATCCCGAAAACTCAATTCTCCGCCGTTTGAATTCTGCAGAACATACGGAAGTTTTTTTAAGGTATCGGTTTTAAAAGAAAATGAATTTCTTTTGATCCACACATTTTTCATAATGACCGGTTCTCCCTTTTTAACCTCTGCAAAAAGAAAATAACGGTTGTTTCCTGTAACCGGTTTTTCCTCTTTACCTGAAATAAAACCCTGCTCTTTTTCAGCGCCACCTGAAACCGCTTGTTCATACCCATATAGGCGGATAACCTGTGAAAATGCAGGAACAGATATAAATATAACCGCAAAAAAAAGAAACTGTGTTTTCATAAGTCCTTGCAAGCATATTGGAGAATGATCAATATTGACATACGTGGAAATCCTTAGTTTGCCGGGGTGAAGAATTTACATATTTTTACTATACGCAAATTATACTTTAAACTGGATAACTATGAAACGATTTTTACTCCCCCTATTTATCATCAGTCTTACGGCTGTTGCTGTTTTTTTTGCACCCAAACTCTTTAGAGCAGAATCCCTGGCCGGAGGAAATGAAAAGCCGCTGGTGAAACAAGATGGAGAGGAAGATGAACAGGAAGAATTACTGGCAAGAGCCCGGCAGGAATTCCTGATGACAGTAGATCCCCAGTTAGGCTATGTGCCCACCGAAAAATTGCCAAAAGGAGAAGTACGTGCTTCTGAGATCATGGCAGGACTGAATTCTAGTAACGGTTCTATTATTTCTGCCGTGACATGGTCAGAACGGGGACCCAATAATATCGGCGGACGGACAAGGGGTTTCATATTCGACCAGAACGACGCTACAGGGAACACAGCATTGGCAGGTGGCGTCGGCGGGGGTATATGGCGCACTACCAATTTCAAAACCGGGTCGCCGGTTACCTGGACAAGGATCACTTCCATCAGCCAGAACCTGGCCATTACCAGTATTGCACAGGACCCTCAAACCCTGAACACCATGTATGCAGGAACCGGCGAAGGATTCGGTAATATTGACGCAATCAGGGGGCTGGGTGTTTACAAAAGCACAGATGCCGGTCTCACCTGGTCACTGCTGGCTTCCACCACAACAGGGGGTGCAAATGTCAATGACTTTTCTTACGTTCAAAAAATACTTGTTTATAATAATGCAGCGCATGATGTATATGTTGCCTGCCGAAGCGCAGTATTCTGTAATAACGGCGGATTGCTGCGGTCTTCGAATGGTGGAACTTCCTGGACTACCGTGCTCGGAACCTATTCTGGTTGTGGTAATTGCACCTGTGCAACGGATTTTAAGATATTCGATATTGAACGATCCTTCAGCGGAGACCTTTGGGTTTCGTCTGTAACAGAAAGTTCAGGACTTGGAAAGATATGGAAGTCCAATGCAGGAGCCACTGTGGGTAATGCAGGAACCTGGGTGGACAAAACACCTACCGGAACCTGGCAGCGAATTGAACTGGCCTGTTCCCCCTCAAATAATAACAGGATATATGCCTTACTGCAAGGAGCAAGCAGCGCCGTTGGTGGCATCAGGCGTACCGATGATGGTGCAGCAACGCCGGCCACTTCCTGGACAACTATTAATAATGGCACCAACTGGTGCGACCAGGGTTCAGCCACTTCAACAGATTTCTCCAGGGGCCAGGCATGGTATGACCTTACAATGGCTATCAAGCCGAACGATGATAATACGGTGTTTGTTGGAGGAGTGGATGTGATGGGTACCACTAATGCTGGTGCCAGCTGGGCACAGATCACCCAATGGGCTTCGGGTTGTGCGGCCTTGCCATATGTGCATGCCGATATTCACAGTCTTGTTTACCTGCCCGGATCTTCCACGGAGTTTGTGATCGTTTGCGACGGCGGAATATTCTATACATCAAACGGGGGTACCTCATTTGTTGATAAGAATAACAATTACAATGTCACGCAGTATTACAGTTGTGCCATGCATCCTTCATCCGGTTCCAACTATATGCTGGCCGGCGCACAGGACAATGGAACGCATAAATTCACTGCAGCAGGTGTAAACACTGTAACAACACCAACCGGTGGTGATGGAGGCTTCTGCGAAATAGATCAGAAGAATCCTCTTCAGCAGCTTACGAACTACACAGGCACCAACCTGAACATGTCGAATAATGGAGGTACCAGCTTTACATATAATGGAGGCTTCACCACTGACCGGTTCATTAACCCAGGTGATTATGATACCGCATCGAGCACAAGCCCGGGCCTGTCAACAGGAGCGTTCTATTATTGCGGTGGTGCAACAAGGGCCTTCAGGAGGGTTACCCTTAACTTCAGCGCTCTTACGCTGAGCTCAAGCAGTTTCACCGTTACCGCATCTACCACCAACCATTCTGTATCTGCCGTAAAAGTAGATCCGAATACAGCGAACCGGGTATGGTTTGGTATGTCTACCGCAAATGGCGCAGCTGCATCCGTAGCGCCGCAACTGTTCTATGCTTCCAGTGCCAATGGTACTCCTACTTTCAACCAGGTTACATTGCCCGCAGCCATTACTACCGGACAATACATTTCCAGTATTGATGTTGAGCGGGGTAACGCTTCCCATATCCTAATCACGCTTTCCAATTATGGTATCGCCAGTGTATACGAATCAACCGACCTGGGTGCCAACTGGACATCCCTGGATAACAATGGTGTGAACCTGCCCGACGTTCCAGTGCGCTGGGGTGTATTCATCCAGTCAGGATGGGGTCAGCTTACGGCTGCAGTCGGAGGTGTTTTATTGGCAACCGAATTAGGTGTATGGGGAACCAGTACTGTTTCAGGAACGACCACACCCTGGGCTCAGAATAATACCAATATGGGGAATGTGCGTGTGGACATGCTCAAAATAAGGGGATCCGACAGGATGGTTGCCGCCGCAACGCACGGACGTGGATTGTTCACGGCACAGTTGAGTATTGTTCCAATCAACTATGTATGGTTCAAAGGATACCCGCAGGATAATAATAACCGATTGGGCTGGAAGGTCACGAATTCAGTTAACAACCGTGGCTTTGAAGTGGAGCGTAAATATGAAGGAGAAGCTAACTTCAGTAATATCGGGTTTGTGCCTGCCTCGGGCAACATCACGGCAGAATACAGCTTCACTGACCAGAACCTGAACCTGTCGAAGCAGGTGGCCGTATACCGGTTGAAGCAAGTTGACCTCGATGGTAAATTCAAGTACTCTGATCAGTTGCCGATCCGGCGGAGCCAGCTTGGCAAATTCATTTACTTTGTTTCTGCCAGTGACAAAAGCGTTTTTGTCCGGGCCGGAAGCAAACAAGGAATCCAGAATGTGATCGTCTCTATATATGATGCCCAGGGAAGGGTGCTCAAATCCGGCACTTATAAATACGAGGATATGACCTTCGATATTTCAGGTTATACCAGGGGCGTTTATTTCATTAAGATCCGGAGTACGAACAGCAGCGACGAATCGGTCACAAAATTTGCAAGGTAGTTTGAATGGCCATAGCGAAGGCCCCTGAAAAGTAATGGAAAAGAGGAGGAAACTCCTCTTTTTTCATATGCAGATACCGTATTTTATGGACCGGGTTATCTCCATTCTATTTTTTCAATTTGCCTGCCCTTTTTTTGCCATTCCGCCCCTGTTCCCCTACCTTTGCAGCCGATTAAAAAAGGCCTTTTAATAAACATTTCAATTAACTAATTATGGTAGAAATTAAGCCAGACGAGATTTCAGCGATCCTTCGCCAGCAGCTCAGCAATTTTAACGCCGGCGCCAGTTTGGAAGAAGTGGGTACTGTATTACAGGTGGGTGACGGTATTGCCCGTGTTTACGGACTGAACAGTGTTCGTTCCGGTGAACTGGTGGAATTTGATAATGGGGTAAAAGCGATCGCCCTGAACCTGGAAGAAGATAATGTGGGTGTGGTATTGATGGGTG
>DMRT01000315.1 GCA_003455235.1 Chitinophagaceae bacterium | reverse complement strand
ATGAAACCCGGCATTCACGAACGTAAATGGGAAATTGACAGTCTCTGTTATCCCATCCGCCTGAGTCACGGATACTGGAAAGAAACAGGCGATGTTTCTGTATTTGACAAAGACTGGCAGGAAGCCATGCGCCTCGTGGTAAAAACGTTTAAGGAACAGCAGCGGCTTGAGAATAACGGCCCGTATAAATTTGAACGCACCACCAGCTGGGCAACCGATGGTGTTCCGCTGGGCGGTTACGGATACCCGGCAAAAAAGATCGGGCTCATCCATTCTATGTTCCGGCCGAGCGATGATGCTACTGTGTATTCATTTAACATTCCGGGTAATTTCTTTGCGCTGCAATCTTTGCGTCAGCTTGCTGAATTAAGTTCCGGTCAGGCCGTTCAGGTTGGCGGGCTCAGCCAGGAATGCGATGTGCTAGGGAAAACAATCAGGGACCGGTTATCGGAATATGCGTTTATCGAGCAGCGGCCCGGGCGCAAGATCATTGCCTATGAAGTGAACGGATACGGAAGTTTTAACCTGATGGACGATGCCAATGTACCTTCCCTGCTTTCGATGGGATACCTCGACAGTCATGTGCTCGGTGGCGAGGCGTACCAGAATACAAGAAAATTTGTGCTGTCAGAAAGCAATCCTTTCTTCTTCAAAGGCAAGGCCGGTGAAGGTATCGGTGGTCCGCATGTGGGCCTTGATTATATCTGGCCCATGAGCATCATCATGCGGGGACTTACCAGCACCGACGACAAGGAAATTAAACAATGCCTCGACATGCTGCAGAAGACCCATGCCGGAACCGGGTTCATGCACGAATCGTTCCATAAAGACGACCCTGGCCGGTTCACCCGCAAGTGGTTTGCCTGGGCCAATACACTTTTTGGCGAGTTTGTTTGGAAAGTTTACAAAGAAAGAAGACATTTACTGAACTGATTGATTTATGAAGACGCTGCTTTTCACCTCTCTTTTTGCCCTTATAGCCCTGTTGATGCCTTCCAGTCTGCGGAAGCGGGTTGTTTTCTTTGGCGATTCCATCACCCAGGCAGGTGCCAAACCCGGCGGCTACATCACAAAAATGGATTCCCTCATTGCACTAAAAAATCTCAGCGACCGGTATGAACTGGTGGGAGCGGGTATCAGCGGCAACAAAGTGTACGACCTGTACCTGCGGATGGACGATGATGTGCTGAGCAAGGAGCCGGCCGTGGTATTTATATATATAGGCGTGAACGACGTATGGCACAAGCGCACCGGCGGAACCGGTACCGATGCGGATAAATTTGAAAAATTCTATTCGGCCATCATCAAAAAGCTGCGGGAGAAGAATATCCAGGTGGTGTTGTGCACCCCGGCCGTGATCGGCGAAAAGACGGACTTCAGCAATGAACAGGATGGCGACCTCAATAAATACAGCAACATCATCCGCGACCTGGCAGCAAAGAACAACCTGCCGCTTGTTGATCTCCGCAAAATATTCCTGGAATACAACCTTAAGAATAATCCCGAGAACAAAGAGTCGGGTATCCTTACCACCGACCGCGTCCACCTGAATGCAAAGGGGAACCAGCTGGTTGCTGATGAAATGTTAAAAGTGCTGCAGTCTCTTTAATTCCCCGCCCGGCTTTCCATTCTCTTTAAAAAATAATTATCTTCAACTTCTGCTTACCCCTTTCCGCATTTTTACTCACCAACAAAGCAAAAGCTATGAAGATCAAAAAAACAAAACTGCTGTGGCTGGCATTGGTATTAACCATCGCCTTTACCGCCTGCACCTCCAAAACCGACAAGGAAGAAAAGCCGCCACTGGTGGCGCTCGAAGATTTTTTCAAAAATTCCGACAAAACCGGCTGGCAGATCTCTCCCGACGGGGAGTATGTTTCCTACCGATCCAATTATCACAAACACATGAACGTGTTTGTGCGTAAGATCAGCGATACTGTGGGCATTCCGGTGACCTTTGATACGGTTCGGACCATCTTTCAATACCAATGGAAGGGCAACCGGATCCTGTACCTGCAGGATGTAGGAGGCGATGAAAATTTCCAGCTGTTCTCTGTATCCATTGATGGCAAAGACCAGAAGGCGTTGACACCCTTTCCCAAAGTGCGTACCGGCATACTGAACGACCTCCGTTATGTACCCGGTAAAGAGAAAGAGATACTGATTACACTTAATAAGCGGGATTCACGCTATTTCGATCCCTACAGCATCAACATCGAAACCGGGGAGTTGAAAGAATTGTACAAGAATGATAAGAACTTTGAAAACTGGTATACCGATCACAACGGCGTAATCCGCCTCGCCACCAAAACCGATGGGGTAAACATCACGCTGTACCACCGGGCCACCGAAGCAGATCCGTTCGACTCGATACTCACCACCAGTTACAAGGAAACCTTTGCGCCCAACTTCTTCACGTTCGACAATAAGAACATTTATGTGACCAGCAATATCGGGCGTGATAAAACCGTGGTGGCAGAATACGACCTGGCTGCCCGCAAAGAAGTGAAAGTGCTTTATGCGAATAACGAATACGATGTGGACGGGCTCAGCTATTCACCCAAACGGAAAGTGCTGGAGTCGGCCTATTATACTTCCTGGAAGGGTGAACAGCATTTCCTGGATAAAGAAGCGGAAAGTGACTACAACAAGATGAAAGAAAAGTTCAAGGGCTACGAGATCAGCATCTATGGCAATAATAATGATGAAGACAAATTCATTGTTTGGACAGGCAATGATAAAATGCCCGCCAAATTTTATTTCTACGATAAAAAGACCGGCGAAACAAAATACCTGGCTACTTCCCGGCCCTGGCTGAAAGAAGAAGACATGGCCACCATGAAGCCGATTGAATACAAATCAAGGGATGGCCTCACCATTCATGGTTACCTCACCTTGCCGAAAGGAGTTGATCCGAAGAATTTACCGGTGATCGTAAATCCGCACGGAGGCCCCTGGGCAAGGGATGGCTGGGGCTTTAACAATGAAGTGCAGTTCCTGGCCAACAGGGGATATGCCGTACTGCAGATGAATTTCCGCGGTTCAACCGGCTACGGAAAAGATTTCTGGCTGAAGGGCTCCAAAGAATGGGGCCGTAAGATGCAGGACGACATCACCGATGGCGTGAACTGGTTGATCAAAGAAGGCATTGCGGATAAAAAAAGAGTGGCCATCTATGGCGGCAGTTATGGCGGTTATGCCACGCTGGCCGGGGTTGCATTCACGCCCGATCTGTATGCCTGTGCGGTTGATTATGTTGGTGTATCCAACATGTTCACTTTCATGAACACGATCCCGCCTTACTGGGAGCCTTTTAAGAAACAAATGTATGAACTGGTGGGTGACCCCTCAAAAGACAGTGCGATGCTGGCCGAAGTATCCCCTGCGCTGCACGTGGGTAATATCAAGGCGCCTTTATTCATTGCACAGGGAGCCAACGATCCCCGGGTAAACAAAGCCGAGAGCGACCAGGTGGTGGAAGCACTGAAGAAAAGAGGCGTGGCGGTTGAATACATGGTGAAGAACGATGAAGGACATGGTTTTGCCAACGAGAATAACCGCATTGACTTTTATAAAGCGATGGAAAAATTCTTCGACAAACACCTGAGTGGTAAACCGGCCGAACAGAAAAAACAATAAGTGGTTAAGTTAATAAAAAAAGATCCCGCTTTTTTGCGGGATTTTTTTATGCGGTACGGGCGTTGGAACTTTCCACCGCGGTGTATTTTAACTTACGGGTAAGGAACCATTTTTCAATGTAGGTATACGACAGCCAGGAAACAAGAATGGTGGCTGCAATTACAAAGAGGTATACAAAACCATAC
>DMRT01000048.1 GCA_003455235.1 Chitinophagaceae bacterium | reverse complement strand
ACGGTGGCGGCCAGCGACCGGATGGTTTTGAAATTTTCCGGAACCAGTTTGTCGTCGGGAATGGATACACCGTATTTGCGTTCAATGAACAGGATGATCTCGACGGTAGAAAAGGAATCGATGCCGGCGTTTTTCAGGTCGGTATCAGCATTAATTTTTACCGAGGCAGCCAGGATGTTCTTCTCGATGTATTTCTTTATTTCTTCAGTAATGAGCGCCTGGTCCATACTAAACATTTCTTTTTTTCCTGTTGGCGATGGAAGTAACCGCCATGGTAATGATGAAGAACCCGGTAAGCTTCAATGCTTCGGGAATGATATCCGTAATATGTCCGCCCCTTAAAAATAGTTTATAAAATCCTTCCAGCGACCAGTTCAGTGGCGACCAGGCGGTGATATTACGCATTACCTCGGGCATTACATAACTGGGTACCCAGATGCCTCCCAGGGCAGACAATAAAATTATAGACAGCGATCCCATGATGGCAGCCTGGTGTTCGGTGCTGGCCAGGGTGCCCACCATTACGCCGTATCCTGTGGCGGCAAAAGCTGTAGCCAGGGTAAGAACAGAAATGCCCAGCATGCTGTTTCCCAAAACCAGCGCCGGCAAACCAAGCATCGGCAAAAAGAGCTGTCCAACAGACAACATCAGCAGGAACTGGATCTGGCATACAAGTACATACACAATGATCTTGCCGTTCACCAGTAATAAATACGGGGTGGGCATGGTATGCAGGCGGAAAACACTTCCTTCATTTTTTTCTTTGATGATGCTGCCCGACAGCGGGATGGCAATGAAGAACATGGCAAAGATGGTCCAGGCCGGAACATTATGCTGCACGGCATTGGGAACAATCTTGTCTTCCGTTTCAGAAGCATATACTTCTTTGTACGTGATGATCTGGGATTTTTTATACGAATCCTTCGGGGTATTGTTTTTATCCGGGATAATTTCGGATACCTGGTCGGCAAAAGCCTGGAACATGATCTTTGTCTTCACTTCCGAAATGAACTCACGCAGGTTGCTGGTAACCGAAAGCAGGAATGATTTTTTAGCCACCGGGTCGATGAGGATGGTAATCTCCACCGAATCCTGTTTGGCAGCTGCTTTTCTTATAGTGGTTGCATCATTGTTAAGCGTTTCATTCACCAGCACGCCCACGTTTTTGCGGATGGCATCGGTGGCCGACTTCGGGATTACAATGCCCAGCAGGAATTTTCCTTCGCTTACAGCCTTCTGTGCCATTTCCGCGGTAGCCGGCTTTCCATCGATGCTGTCGCTGACCGAAACAAGTTCGTTGCTGCGCAGGCCCTGTTCAATCTGGTTGCCCAATGAATCATGATCGTTGTTGATAAAAATAACCGGGATGCCTTTTTCATTCACCGTTTTAAAGGCCGAATCCTGTACCAGGGTCATCACAAAAATCAGCACCATCGGCATGATGAATAAAATAGAAAGTCCCACCCTGTCGCGGAGGAGAAGGAGCGCTTCTTTTTTAACCGTTGCCAATAGTTTATATATCATCAGTCCCGCAGTTTTCGTTTGGTGAGGTTAAGAAATACTGTTTCCAGGTTGCCGGCGTTGTGTTTGCTGATCAGTTCAGCCGGTGTGCCTTCGGTGAGTATCTTTCCATAATCGATAATGGAAACACGGGTGCAGAAATTTTCAGCTTCCTCCATATGGTGTGAAGTATAAATAATGGTGGTGCCTTCGGCGTGAATTGTTTTCAGGTGTTCGATGATCACGTTGCGGCTGTGTACGTCCACACCAACGGTGGGTTCGTCAAGAAACAGCAGTTTTGGACTGTGGAGGATGCCGGCAATCAGGTTCACCCGTCGTTTCATGCCACCCGAATACGTGCATATTTTTCGTTTGGCAGCATCGGTAAGTCCGAGTTTTTTCAGCCAGTCTTCAATTTTATCTTTCAGTTCCTTTCCATGCAGTCCGTACATACTTCCGTAAAACTCCAGGTTCTCCCGGGCATTAAGGGTGGGATAAAGGGCGATATCCTGCGGTACGATGCCGATGATTTGTTTGATATAGCCGGGTTCAGAACGGAAGTCCTTACCGTCAATCATGATCTTTCCGCTGCTGGCCGGAAACAGTCCGCACAAAATGGAAATGGTGGTGGTTTTACCGGCTCCGTTGGGGCCAAGCAGTCCGAAAATCTCGTTGCGGTTGATCGAAAGTGAAATGCCATTCACCGCCGGCTCTGTTGCGTGTTTAAAGGTTTTGGTTAAGTTCTCCGTCTCTATGATCGGCGTATTGCTCATTATATAACCCGGGCCGCTTGCCTGTTTTGATAAATCGTGCAAATGTAACCCAATCGGCCCCGGCCGCCAACAATTTATTTAATTAGGTTGGTCGTGATTTTGGCCGATAAAAGACAGAGCGGAATGCTGGGTCCGGGGTGTACACTGCCGCCGCAGAAATACAAATTTTTTATATCCTTTGAAAAGTTGGCATGACGCAGGAAAGCGGCGAACTTATTATTGGAACTGTTGCCGTAAATGGCGCCGAAGGCACTGGAGGTACGGCTTTCAATCACCCGGGGATCAAATACCATTTCGGTGGCAATCAGCGGACGGATATCCGTTTTCAGTATGCGGTTGCATTTCCGGATCATGTTTTCCCTGGCTTCGTTAATGAAGGCATCCCAATCCTGTCCCTGGTTGTTGGGAACGTTAATGAAGGCAAACCAGTTTTCGCAGCCGGGCGGCGCATCGGTGGGCGTGTGCTTGCTGGTGATGTTGACATAGATGGTGGGATCGTGGTATATCTTCTTTTTACTGAAGATGGTATCAAATTCTTCTTCGTAATTATCAGCGAAGAAAATATTGTGCAGGCCCAGTTGTTTAAAGTCGTGTTTAATACCCCAGTAAAAAATGATGCCCGAGCTTGATTTTGGCTGATCGAGTGTTTTGGCTGGACGTTTTACAGCAGGCATCAGTTTTTTATAACTGTTGTACACATCCATATTGCTGATGATCACATCAAAGTTCTCGGTTCCCTTGTCCGTGCGTACCCCCACGGCTTTTTTGTTTTCGATGAGGATCTCCCGTACCGGCGTGGAATAGTTGAACTGCACACCGATATCGGCACCCAGCTTGGCAAGCGATCGGGTGATGCTCACCATGCCGCCCTCGGGATAATAAGCGCCCTTCATGATCTCTACGTGGGCGATCACATTCAGTGTTGCCGGTGCCAGGTAAGGACTGGATCCGTTGTAGGTGGCGTAGCGGTTGAATATTTGAACCATGCGTGCATCGCTGAATGCCTTCTGGTTCACGCCGTTCATGGTATCAAAAGCGCCGATCTTTCCGAAATTGAGAAAGCCGCGGAGTACAGGCCAGGTAAAAAAGTTCCTCAGTTTGTGTAAGGAATTCTGCAGGAATACTTCTTCGGTAAGGTCGTACACGGTTTTTGTTTTTTCCATGTAGCGGATAATGTCCTGCTTTGCCACCCCGGTACGTGCCGACATTTCTTCGGCAAACTTTTCTTTTCCGTGGTATGCATCCAGCAGGCTGCCGTCTTCAAAGAAATAGCGGTAAACAGGATCAAGCTTGATGTAATTAAAATGGTCACGGGGGTTTTTACCCGATTGTACAAACAGTTCATCCACGTAGTGCGGCATGGTGAATACCGAAGGACCCATGTCGAAGCGGTATCCATCCTGTGCTTCGCTGGAACATTTGCCCCCCGGGAAGGCATTGGCTTCAAATACGGTTACTTTATATCCTTTGTTGTGCATGCGGATGGCGGCCGCCAGTCCGGATACACCGGCGCCGATAACGGCACAGGTCTTCTTATTTGCTGTCATAGTTTTAAAACTGGGGCAAATTTAAGGGATTGCCCCTGCCTGTTTTCAAAACGGAGCCTTACTTTTATCATGTAAATTAATAACAGCGATCATGGATTTTGGACGGGTACCGGAAGCGGAACTGGATGCGATCGATTTCAGGTTGCCAGCAGACCCGGTGTTTAATAAAGCTATTTTGAAAGGGAAGCCGGCAAAAGCACCGAAGCTGTATGTTGGCTGTGCCAAGTGGGGGAGAACCGAGTGGGTGGGGAAGATTTATCCGCCCAAAACAAAAGAGAAGGATTTCCTGGATCATTATGTGAACCATTACAACAGCATTGAACTGAATGCCACCCATTACAAAGTATATGGCGAGGCAGGAATAAAGAAATGGACGGCGAAGGCAGCCGGAAAGGATTTCAAATTCTGTCCTAAAATGTACCAGGGTATCACACACCGGGGAAGCCTGAAGGGCAAGAACTTTATTACCAATGAATTCTTCCGCGGTATTGTTGCCTTTGAAGAATACCTGGGACCAATATTTATACAGGTAAGCGAAACTTTTTCGCCGAAGCGGAAAGAAGAACTGTTTGACTTCCTGAAATCGATGCCTGCCGACCTGCAGTTTTTTATGGAAGTGCGGCACCCGGATTGGTTTAAAAAGCCGGAGATCACACAGGAGTTATTTACAAAGCTAAAAGAGATGAATATCGGAGCCGTGATCACTGATACAGCGGGGAGGAGGGATTGTGCACACATGCATCTTGCATTGCCAAAAACCTTTGTGCGTTATGTGGGGAATAGCCTGCATCATTCTGATTATACCCGGATTGACGACTGGGTGAGGCGGATGAAGTACTGGCTGGATAAAGGGCTGGAAGAATTGTATTTTTTCATGCACATGCACGACGAAGCAACATCGCCGGAGTTGACGGTTTATTTAGTGGATAAAATGAATAAAGAGCTGGGGCTGGATCTTATCAAACCTAAATTTGCCGGGAATGAAGGAAAACAAACCGGGTTGTTTGGTTAGTGCACTTCGAAGAGTTCTTCCCACCTCGTCGTATACCTCGGACTTCTCAGTTCCTGCCGCATCTTCCAGTCGCGGGTGGTTCCGCTGGCAGCGAATTTCAGGATATCATCCCGCTGGCTGAAGTTGATGTTGTCGATCATCTCCATCAGTTTTCTGCCGCAGTTGGTGGTTTCGGGTGCAAACAGGTTCGCCTGTATGGAAGAATCGGGAACAATGCCGCTCAGCATCACACCGGCTTTTTTATATAATTGTCCTTCATCGTACAATTGGTCTACCAGTTCCACAGCCGGTTTTATCAGTTCATTGGTGAATGAAGTAGCAGCAGGTAGTGTGGTAAAACTGCTGATGGTTCCATGTCGATTAAAATTGAGAAGGTGATCCTGTTCTTTTGTGACCACGAATACGCTCACCACTTTGGCAGCACTGTACTGGCGGCGTAATTTTTCCGCAGCCCTGGAAGTATAGGTGGCTACGGCTTCTTTGATATCGGCAATATTCCCGACCGGGTTCCCGAACATCCTGGTGGTGGCAATCATTTTTTTATTCACCAGTTCATTTTCCATATCAAGTACCGGCTCTCCTCTCAGTTCTTTTATGAGCCGTACACCTACCACCCCGCCTAAAAATTTATGACCGAATTCGGGACTAAGTTTACTTAGTTCAAAAGCAGTATGCACATTCCACCCGTATTTCAGTTTTACTGCATACTTTCTTCCCACGCCCCAAACATCATCAACGGGAGTCTTTTTTAAAGCATCGGTTATTTTTTCGGATGTATCCAGCACAACCACGCATTGTGTCGCTTCTTTATTTTTTTTAGCAAGGTGATTGGCTGCTTTGCAAAGTACTTTTGTCGGTGCTATGCCTACAGAAACCCTGATGCCGGTCCAGCATTCTACTGTTTCTCTTATCTTCAGGCCGGTTTCATACATATCATTCCCGGGGAAACCATCGAGGTTGAGGAAACATTCATCCACCGAATACACTTCCACATTTTCTTTTCCCAGCATGATCCGCAGTGTTTCCATTACCCGCCAGCTGAGGTCACCGTATAAATTATAGTTTGAGGAAAAGGTCGCAACGTTGTGTTTTTCTATAAGTGGTTTAGCCTGGAAGTAGGGTCCGGCCATGGCCACGCCCAGTTTCTTGGCTTCGTCGCTCCGGGAGATGATACAACCGTCGTTGTTGCTTAATACAACAACGGGTTTCTTCTCCAGGTGGGGAAGAAACAGGCGCTCACAGGAGCAATAAAAATTGTTGCAATCGACGATGGCTTTCATCAAGATTGGGCTAAAGCCCGTTTTTAATTATCACTTTATTTTATCTCCGGGCTGAAGCCCGGAGCAATCCATAGACCCCGGAGCAATCCATGAATCCTGAAAAAAATCATGAATTGCTTCGCCCTTCAGGGCGAGGATAAAAATTATCAAAAGATTAAAGGGCTTTAGCCCTTCATTATGTTAAATTCATAGTTGATCATAAACTCTTCATATTCCTGTTGAAAAGTTTTCTTCGTATGATGCAATTCCTGGTTTTTGATATATTCCCTCACCCTGTTAATTCCAGACTCGCTCACCGATACCGCAAAATATTCGTCCTGCCATTCAAATTTCTCTTCAGTCAAGCTATTTTTGTTTATCCAGTAAGAACTTTCACCCTTTATTAATTGAAGCAGGTTGGAAATATTTTGGTCTGGGTGCAGCGAAACGAGGCAATGTACATGCTCGGTATATCCGTTAATAAAATCTATGTGAATACCCTTTCTGATCCCATTTTCTTTAATATGACTGAATACCTTCTGACGTATATGTTTTGTTAGCAATGGCCTCCTGTTTTTTGTGGCCCATACCAAATGGATCCAGACTTTGAGAAATGGCATATATAAAGATTTAGTCCTAAAATACTCTGCATCTTTTTTTACCGAAGTTGTTTTTCCCCATCATGCAGGGTGTTTAATCACTTATAGTGTTCTTATTACCGCCGCCACCACTCCCCACAGCATAAAATCACTGAACTCACCCAGGTTGATCGCTTTGTATCGTTCGTTCTCCGGGATTAAAAATGCGGAGCTGAAATTTTTATGATACCGCCTGACCGTCAGCTCTCCGTTCAGCACCGCCACAATGATTTTGCCGCTGACCAGTTTCAACGAACGATCCACGATCAATATATCATTGTCGAAGATGCCGGCATCTTTCATCGCATCGCCTTTCATTCGGAAGAAAAACGTGGCTGGTTTATTCCGGATCAGCTGTTCGTTCAGGTCGATGCCTCGTTCCATATAATCATCGGCAGCAGCCCCAAAGCCGGTGGCATTGGCTGTTTTAATCTGGTGCTGGTTATACTGCTTGCTGCCTTTGTACGCAGCGCCGTAGAATTCTTCTCCATCCATAAAACTATTTTTTGTAAAACTAAATAAATTAGTATATTTATACTAATAAAATTAGTTAAAATTTTTAAACACCCAGTATGAAACTTACCGGAAACAATTTACCCGGCTATAAGGTATACGAATACCTGCTGGTGCTTCACCCGCATGAGGAGCTTTGGAATAGGATTGTGAAAGTCAAAGAAGAATTTGCAGCCAAATACAAGTCAGACCATGCCCGGTGGGGCAAGCCACATATCACGCTTGTCAATTTCCTGCAGCATGGGATGATGCAAGCGAGAATTATCAACCACCTGAAAACAATCGCCATGGGCTTTCCGCCCATCAAGATAGAACTGAAAGACTACGGCAGCTTTCCCAGCCATACCATATATATTAATATCACCAGCAAAATACCCGTTCAAAACCTGGTAAAGCAGGTGCGTACAGAAACCCAGCGGCTGATGAAACTGAACGACGATAATAAACCGCACTTCATCCTGGAACCCCATCTTACCATTGCCCGCAAACTGCAGCCCTGGCAATACGAACAGGGCTGGCTCGAATACAGTCACCGCCATTTTACAGGCCGCTTCATCGCGTCGGATATGCTGCTGCTGCGCAGGCCGCTGGATGAAAAGAAGTACGAGATCATCCAGTGCTTTGAATTCGAAAATATGCCGGTGAGCACCAAACAGGGAGAATTATTCGGCTAAGAAATAAGGGAAATACCTGACTATCTCTAAACCCCTAACCCCCTAAACCTCTAACCCCAAACTATTAAACCCATCATCCACCATGGAACAGAAACTGAAACAGGATCACTATAAAGTAAAAGCATCTGAACAGGAAGAGAAAACACAGTATAAGACCGGCCGCGGCGCACAGATCAATACCAAGAATCGGTTCCTGAAAAACGAAACCAGCCGGGAACACATCGAGGCCATCGACGACTGGGAAGAAGGAAATAAACCAACACTGTATATAGAAACGTTTCCCAAAACGATCGTGAATAAAGTGGAAAGCCCCGACGTGGGCATGAGCTACAGCATGAACCCCTATGCCGGCTGTGAACACGGCTGCATTTATTGCTATGCCCGCAATGTACACGAGTACTGGGGTTACAGCGCCGGGCTGGATTTTGAACAGAAGATACTCGTGAAAAAAAACGCTCCCAAACTCTTGCGCAAATTTCTGATGCATCCCAAATGGGATGCCACCCCCATCATGCTCAGCGGCAATACCGACTGCTACCAGCCGGCCGAACAAACCTATCGCCTCACCAGGGGCTTATTGGAAGTATGCAATGAATTCAACCAGCCCGTGGGGATTCTCACCAAAAATTCCTGGATACTGAAAGACAAAGACGTATTACAGGAAATGGGAAAAAAACAAATTGTTTCTGCCATGGTGTCCATCACATCTTTCAACGAAGACCTGCGAAGAACCATGGAGCCAAGAACCACCACGGCCAAACAGAAACTGAAAGTGATCAATGAACTCAGCAGCGCCGGTGTACGCATGGGCATCATGATGGGCCCCATGATACCCGGGCTGAATGAACACGAAATGCAGCGCATCATGAAAGCGGCTGCTGATAACGGCGCCACCTTCACGGCCTATACATTCATCCGCCTCAACGGCGCCATCAAATTCCTGTTCCACGACTGGCTCTATAAAAACTTTCCCGACCGGGCCGATAAAATATGGCACCTCGTTGAACAAAGTCATGATGGAAAAGTAAACGATACCCGCTGGGGCGTACGCATGCGGGGCGAAGGAAGCATTGCACAGATGGTTGCACAACAGTATAAGAAATACGGGAAGCTCTACAACATGAATGCGGAAGAATGGAGTTTGGATCGCAGCAAGTTTAGGGTACCAGGCGGGCAGGGAAGATTATTCTGATGACCGAACTATGTAAAAAAACGTCTTTCTGCATCCTGTACAAAAAAAATGCGTATGCAGAAGATATTCCTACCCCTGCTTTTTGTAATGGCATTTGTTACAAAAGCCAGCACGCAGCAACGGTTATTTGATCAGCCCGTGCAATTGAAAACATGCAACATTACCATCGATGCCAATCCCTTCATTGCCACCACCGTGGTGGAAATGGAATTTTATAATCCCAAAGAACAGGAAGTGGAAGCCCGGCAGACTTTTTCACTCAACCGCGGCCAGGTGATCACCGGTTTTGAACTGGAGCTCAATGGCAAATACCGGGAAGGCAGCATTGAAGAACGTTGGAAGGCGCGCCAGGCCTACAGCGCCGTGGTGGGTAAACGTATTGACCCGGCCCTGCTGCAGATGAACGGACAGAATTATTACAGCCTCAACATTTATCCCGTTGCCGCCCATAGCAGCCGAAAAGTAAAATTCACCATCGTGCAGATGATGCAGGCAGAAGAGATGAAACTCTCATACAGCCTTCCGCTGAACTTTAACAGTGCAACAGAAAATTTTAACCTCCGCATCAACGTAAGCAAACCGGCGTCTATTCCCAATATAAATAAAGGCCTGCTCAGCGAACAGTATTTTGATATGGGTAATGAAATGGCCTCACTTAACTGGAGTGCCACCGGCATTATACTCAACAAACCCATCTCATTTTCCATCGGGCAGTTCAGTAACCAGCCACAGTTCTGCATTAATAAAAGAGGCGGTATTACAAACTTTCTCATGCGATACTACCCCGATGCACCCCGCTTTTCGGTAACCCGGGCAAAAACCATCAATGTATACTGGGACGTATCCCTCTCCGGCCTGGAACGCAACCTGTCCAGGGAACTCGAATTCCTCGAGAAATACATTGCCGTGAACGAAGTGAAAAAAGTCAACATCGTCCTGTTCAATCACCAGGTACAGGGAACCATTGTTTACAATGCCGATAAGGAACGGTTTAGTTATATCCGCAATTTCCTGCTGGGCTATAAATACAACGGTGCCACCGAACTGGGTAATCTCAACTTCAGTAATGTGCTCGCCGATGCGGTACTGCTTTTTTCAGATGGTGTTAATTCCATCGGGAACGACCTGCCGAAACTCGGGGCAGTGCAGGTAAACTTTATAACGTCTACATACCGGCATGCCGACCAGCGGTACCGGAATATTGTCGGCAACACCGGCGGCTTCATCATCAACCTCAACTACACCCCGATGGATGCCGCTGCAAAGCGTATTGACTCCGCAGAAAATTTCCTCCTGCGGTACAATGCCGGCAATATATTCATCAACGAATCCTTCCCCATGCCATTGGGCCGTAACATCCTGCTCAGCGGTACCATCAGCAAACCCGATAACCTGGAACTGGTGTATGGAAACAATGCTTCGGTGTTAAAGGCTGAAAATTATTTTTTGTCTCCTTCAGATGCCTGCGGGGAAGACCTGTACAAAAAGATCAGCATGCTTAAGACATACGATTCACTCATGTACGGTTATCATACCTATTACAACTGGAGAAAAATCATTGAATTCGGTCTCACCGAAAAAGTGGTAACTCCCCAAACCTCGTACCTCGTGCTGGAACGTATAGAAGATTATATCCGCTATAAAATTGCTCCTCCCAAAGAGCTCGAGCAGCAATGCGCCGAAATGAATTATGTATACCGGTCGGAGTATAAAATAAAAGAGCTGAATGAATTCACCGAACAGGAAAAACTGCAAACCGCCATCAGTGTGTACAACAACCGCATCAATTGGTGGGGGAAGGATCAGCCTCCCATTGACCTGAATAAACCCTTACCTGTTCAAAGCAGCATTGATGTGGTCTCCGCCCCGGGCTTACCCGCAACATCCTTTGCCCAGGGCAGGGAAACCGGTAATGCAGTAACTGTTGGCTACGGGTATAAATCTGGCGGCGCCAGCGAATTGAAAGAAGTGGTTGTCACCAGTGCCTTCGGCATCAGGCGCACAGCCAGGAGTTCTTCGGCCAGCGTACAAAACCTGAGCGGCGAACAACTGAACACCATCCGCCAGATTGATGTCAATAACGCCCTGGCCGGGAAAGTAGCCGGCGTGCAGGTGAGAAGTCAGTCTGCCGCCAAACTGGGCGCCGAAACTGTAATCAGGATTCGGGGCGAAAACAGCCTGGGCGTAGGCAACGGTGCATTGTATGTGCTGGATGGAACCATCATGCCGAATGGAACCGGCATCAACCCGGATGACATCGAAGACATCTCGGTACTGCAGGGGCCGGCAGCAGCTGCACTCTTTGGACCCGATGGAGCGAACGGCGCCATTGTTATAACAACAAAAAAGGCAAAGAAGGGATACCCCAGGCAATCGTATGTATGGTCTGAATACAAACTCAGCAGCATGCCCGATGAAGACTATGTCAGAACAATGCGGCAGGCATCTGATTATGAACTGTGGGATGTATACGTAGACCTGGAGAAAGAGAACAGGATGAACGTGGGCTTTTATTTTGAAATGGCCGATATCTTCTTTGGCCGAGATAAAAAAGACAAAGCACACGAACTCATGTACAATGCCATTGAGTTGTGCCAGGGCAGCAGCCAGGGACTCCGGCTGGCCGCCTTCCTGTATGAAAAATGGGGCTGCTTTGACAAAGCCATTGCTGTATATAAAGGCCTGCTGAAAACAGGAGATAACAACCTGTTGCTGAAAAGAGACCTGGCCCTCGCTTATTTCCAGGACAAGCAATATGCCGAAGCAGTACGAACCTATTACAGCGTGGTCACTGCATCCGAAGAGCAGTATAATACATACCGGGTGAAAGAACATGCCCTGGCCGAAATGAATGCCATCATTGCCATGCACCGTGGTGATTTAGATATCTCCTACATCAACCCCCACCTGCTGCGCATGCTTCCGGTAGATCTCCGGATAACCATAGAAAGCAACGGAGCCTACCTCAGCAATCCCAGTATTACCGAACCGGCAGGTGAAATATGCCGCTACAATAATCAATACAGCCGGCAGGGCGGCCGCTTCATGAATTCAGATTACTACTGGAGCAATTCCAACCTCGTTGAATACGCCGTAAAAAATGCCCGGACCGGGCAGTACCGGGTGAAAGTGGATGCCTATGATAACAATCATTATGCAGCCGACCCGCCGACATTTGTCCGGGTAATCAGCTTCCGGAATTTTCAGAAAGAGAATATGACAATGGAAGTAAAACTATTTGATTTGGATAACCAGTATGGTGTGGTGGAGCTGGATGCCGTGCGTTGGTAAACAGATCCCTTTGAAAATAAAAAACTCCGGTGGCAACCGGAGTTTTTTATTCGCACACCTCCGGGTATCTCTGGCATAATTATTCTAATTTTACCCGGTTAACCCCCATGGAATGCAACAAACCATCGAACGGATAAAAGAACTGTTCTCCGATTTTTCAAAAGACGCCATCACAGCCATCGATAAACTTCCCCAGGCAGGAAGTGAACGGCACTATTTCCGCATTCATGCTGCCGGCAAAACCTATATCGCCACATATGGCGAAAACCTGAAAGAGAATGAGACCTTCATTTACTTCTCCGGCCATTTCAAAAAGAAAAACCTGTCCGTACCGCAGATCTTCTGCATCAACAGCGACAAAAATATTTATATACAGGAAGATTTTTGTATTATTCACAATATCATTTAATTCGCTCTCTGTTAAAATGTTATTGTTTTCTTTTTCATTTTGTTTTTTTTGTTGACTTTTTTGTTGACTTTTTTGTTGCATTGTTTCTTCTGTTAAATCTATTTTTGGAGTTGTTGTCAATGAAGATGGTGTATTTATGTTTGATGTTGAACAATTCGCGTTTTGGGAATTCACATTTGAAATTTCCTTTTGGGTATTGTATTGAACAATATTTAAAAAATACCAAAGTAAATCTTTTTTGTAAAATTCACAAAGTATTTTAGATATTTCTTTTCGTTTTTCTTTTGAGATATTATTTTGCTTATTGAAAAATAGATTTAAAAATTCCATTCCTTTTGTTCTTTCTTCAAATTGTTCTTCAATGATTGCACGTCCATCTTCTTTCAATAAAATAACCGAAGATTTTGATTTCTTATCATTTGTTTCAATAAATTGTTCATCTGCAACAATTTCCATTCTTGAATCATTTTTTGCTTCACGTTCCAACAATTCTAATTGTTCATCGATATATT
>DMRT01000182.1 GCA_003455235.1 Chitinophagaceae bacterium | reverse complement strand
ATGAAGTTTCCTTTTTTCACAATACCGGTTCCAGCAAAATATTTTTCATTCATTTGCTTCAGGGTTTGCCTGAGTTCATTTTCGTTTGCAGTACTGCTCATTGTTTTATCAATGCTTTTGTACAGTTCAAGGTCGTGGCGCAGTGCTTCATTAACCAAAAGCTCCGCTTCAAATAACGCCCGTTCCCGGGCATCCATTTCCCCGCTCAAATACCGTTCAGCCTTTTCTGTCCATGCTGGCTCCATATTATATTACCATTTTAAAGCGCTGAAGCCTGGCGCTTCTTTCACCAGGCTTATCAGTTTACTCATACATTCTGTTTTCTTTTTCCGCACGTAAGCATAGGTAAAGTTCAGGATATCGGCCACTTCCTGCATGGGCTTTCCGCTCCAGGAAAGAATGAGCAGGCTCCGGCATCCATCACCCAGTTCTGCCAGTTTTTCATCAAGCAGCATCTTTCTTTTTTCCTGGATAAGCAATGCCTCATAGTTTTCCGCCACATCCTTATCCATGGTAAATCCTTCTTCACCGGTAATTGTTACGGTGTAGCCCTTCCGTTTATGCAGTTCATTGATCCACCGGTTGCGGCATACCAGATACAGGAATGCCTCGAAAGGACAGGTAAGAATGAACCCCTGTACGGTGACCTTCCGGTGCAGCTCCACCAGTACTTCCTGGAAAAGGTCCGCAGCATCCGTTTCTGTTCCGCTGTTCTTAACCACCAGCTGTTTTATGCGGTGACTGAAACGCCGGTATATTTCCTCAATGAGTAGAGAATCATTGCTCTTCAGTGCTTCCATGTATTTATGGTCGGGATGGGGTGTCATACTTCTTTAGAAAGTTAATGCTTTTTTTAAAAAGGTAACAAAAAGGAATAAATCGGATATATACGCAGAACGGACAATATCCCTTGAATGAGCCGATACTGAAAATGAACGAAAGGGGCTGCAATGGTTTTAGCGGGGTTTACAAAAAAAAGAAGCCCAGGTTGATGCAATTGTATTCCGGATAGGTAATGATGCCACGATGCGATAAATACCTGGTTTGCCAATGTTAAATCGTCTTTTGGAAATACAGCTTCAATAAAGGGTAAATATTGTTCACGTTTAAAAAAATTATTTATGATCCCGGTTCTGCTCCTGCTTTACCTGAAAAAAAACAGGAAGCTGCTCATCTCAAAGCTCAGGGCTCTTCTGCCCAACCTGCTCAGCATGCTTACATTTCCCCCGCTGCTGATCATATGTATGACAGCAGGTAAAGTAATGCCTGCGCAAACCCGCCAATATCAATATGAAGTGAAAAAAGGCGGTGACCGCATCGGTGAGATTGTAATAACACATACTGTTTCCGGAGCTGTTAATTCCCTGCAACTTGTTTCTGACATCAGGTACCGGTTCATTCTCCTGTTTACCGCCAAAAGCAGGGAAGAAGTAATATTCTCCAATGGGATAATGACCTATTCCTCTATTTACAGGGAACAGAACGGAGACAAAAAATTTGATACAAAAACAAGAAAGGCGTCTTCTAACTACATCATTGAAAAAGGCAGTGGAATTAAAACAGACCTGGATATCCCGGAGATTAACTACCAGACAATCTGCCTATACATCATGGAGCCGGTTGGCCGCCGGCAGGTGTATGTTGACAAATACCAGCAACTGGTGAGCATACACAAAATGGCTGCTCATCATTACAAAATAATATTCCCAGACGGAGATTATAACGAATACTTCTATGAGAATGGCATTTGCTGTAAAGTGAAAGTAACCACCACCTACTTCAACGCAGAGCTGAAACTTAAAAAAATATCATAAAATGGATACGCTGTTGATCACTTATGGCTTGTATTTAACCGTTTACAGTTTTCTGTTCAGGCAGTGCTGCCAGGCCGCTGCCCGGAAGGCTAACTCCATCATGGATATGGTGTACGGCAATGGCAGTGAAAAGGCCATACTCCAAAAACAGGTTACCGGCATGGCCACCCTGCTTATTGCGGTAATATTTTTTTTGTGTACCCAATCCAATACTTCGCAAATAATGATGTTTCCGGGGATTGGCAATTGGCTCTATGCCTGGATTGCCGCTGCGGCTCTGAGCCTGTTCACCAGTACGCTTCATACGATGGCTGCAACGAGGAAACTGAAGCAGCAGTATCACCATTCAATAAATACAGCAGTACTGTATTGGTATTTCCCGGGGCGTGTTGTTTTTCTTTTGCTGTACGAATTTTTCTTCCGGGGCATTCTGCTTTTTGGGATTGCCTCTTTGCTCGGCACAGCCGGTTCTGTTTGTATCAATATCGTATTATACACCGGTCTGCATGCTTACAGTTCAAGAGAAGAACTGGCAGCCACCATTCCCTTTGGCCTTGTAACATGTTATTTATCCCTGGCATCCGGAAGTGTAATACCCGCAGCCGTGCTGCATATCCTTGTTTCGCTTACCAATGAACTGATGATAACCGGTTCTGTAAACAGGTCATTAAAAATTCATACAGTATGAAAATATTGATAACGGGTGCTACCGGATATTTGGGAAGCAGGCTCACGCAGCGCTTACAGCAGGAAGGACATGTACTTGTTCTGCTTGTACGGGAACCAAAAGCAATCCTTTCCGCTTCATTCGCAAACATGACTATACATAAAGGGGACATTACAGACCCGGCGAGTATTGCAAAAGCAATGGAAGGCTGCACGCATGTGTACCACACAGCAGCGGTAGCGAAATATCAATCATCGGGGATGGACCGGTTTTATGAAGTCAATGTAACCGGCACCAGGAATATCCTGGAAGCAGCCATGAGGTTTAATATTCAGAAGCTGGTCTTTACCAGCAGTGCTGCAGTATTCGGGCCCTCCCTGGATATACCTCTTACGGAGAAGGATCCACGGATCGAATCCTTTGAAAGTGATTACGACTTTTCCAAACACCTGGCCGGAAATCTGGTAAGAGAATTTGTACAAAAGGGACTGAATGCGGTAATAGTGAATCCAAGCAGGGTATTCGGGCCCGGCCCGGCAACATACAGCAATGGCGTTACAAGAATGATCCGTTACCTGCTTACAAAAAAAATACTTTTCATTCCGGAGATCGGTGCCTACCGCAGTAACTATTCGTTTATAGAAGACGTGGTGGACGGACATGTGCTGGCCATGCAAAAAGGAAAGGCAGGTGAAAGTTATATCCTGGGTGGAGAAAACATTTCATATGCGGAGTTATTCAATTCCGTGGCCGGCTATTCATCATCTAAATGCCGGTTGATAAAAATTCCGGTTGATATTATTAAGGGGGCAGCGCATTTCACCTCGTTGTTTAACCGGAATACAGAGCTCACAGCATCGCTAATTACCCGCTTTGCAAAACACCGCATGCTCAACAGCCGGAAAGCAATCAGCGAATTAGGCTACCGCATCACTCCTTTTCAGGAAGGGCTTCATCTAACCATTGATTACTTAAAAAATTATGCACCATGAATAGAGAAAAATACACCCTCATCACCGGAGCCGGTACGGGTTTTGGCAAAGCCCTGGCACTGGAGTGTGCCCGGCTGGGGCATCCCCTGGTATTGGTTTCGTTACCGGGGCCCGAACTCTCCTGTCTGGCCGATTTTATCCGCAAGAATCACCAGGTACCGGTTATTTCTGTTGAAACCGATCTGTCTGAGGAGGGTAACTGCATAGCACTTTATAACAGGATCCGGAATGCCGGCATCCGGATCAATGTGCTTATCAACAATGCTGGCATCGGGGGAACCGATCGCTTTGAGAAAAAAGCGATGTCGTTCTATAAAAAACAGCTGCAGGTAAATGTACTGGCTCCCACATTTCTTTCATACCTCTTTCTCGATGAATTGAAATCAAATAGCCCTTCTCATATTCTCAATGTGAGCAGCATGGCTGGTTTTTTTTGTGTTCCGCAAAAACAGGTATATGGTGGTTCCAAATCTTACCTGCTGTCTTTTTCCGGCAGCCTTGCATTGGAATTGAAGAAGCAGAATATTTCCGTCTCCGTTGTGTGTCCCGGGGCTATGAACACAACAGATTCACTAACCTGGCAGAACAAAAAAGCTAGTCACATTTTAAAATGGTCGGTGATGAATCCCGAACGGGTGGCGTCTATTGCGCTGAAAAAAATGTTTGCGAAAAGAAAGGTCATCATTCCCGGCTTCTGGAACAATGTGATCTGCCTGCTTCACCGGTTACTGCCGGAGTGGTTCCGGGTTTTCCTGATGGAACAGCAGTTGAAACGGATAGAAAGAAAACAAGATCCGCAGAAACAAGGCCTGGCTGGCACTGTTTCCATTGCGGCATAAAAGCCAGTACCGGGAGCACAAGGTCAAAGCCTTCCGCCAAACACTTTCTTCAACAGATCGGTGGTGCGTGCCGCCAAATTCTCCCGGATATTTCTTTCTTCTTTTGCCACCAGGTCGAACAGGGCATTCACCG
>DMRT01000188.1 GCA_003455235.1 Chitinophagaceae bacterium | reverse complement strand
GTAAGTTGTGTCAGCAGTTCATCTGCTGTTTGAAATAATTCAGGTATGGCAAACCCTGTTTTCACAGCCAGCTCCCGGTATTTTTCCTCCACCAGCAGAAATGAATTACGCAACACCAGCGCAGGGAAAGGAATTTCAACAGCCGCAAAAACTTTCTTCAATTCCAGCCAGTAGGCGATCTCTCCGCCCCCACCGATAAAAGCCACATTGGGCAATACCAGTTCCTGGAACACCGGCCGCAGGATCACGTTGGCACTGAAGCGTTCCGGGTGTTCATCCAGTTCCTTCAATATCTCTTTTCCAGTAAATGACCAGGGAGTGTTGACAACTGTAAACCGGTCATTTTTTTTCTCGATCCGCTCCCGTTTGTCATCAATGAGGTAAAATAAATTCAGCTCCCTGCCACCCGCCTGCACTTTATATTCAGCAGGGATGGCGGTCACCGCTTCCTCCACTGCCTTGTGAGAAAAGGCCTCCAGCAATTCTTTCTGCACGATGGGGTTGAAAGATCTTTTCAATGTTGCATTGTCGGGCAGCAATACCAGCAGACCGTATTCGCCAAACAATGCATTCACCATGTTAAATGTGGCTTCTTCAATGGTAACACCGATGGTATAACAGCTTTTCATCAGGCCGATGATGTCCTTGCCATAGGGCTGTACAGCTATCTCTCCTTCAATGATGTTCAGCAGCCCGGTAAGGGCCTTGTCTACTTTCATCCGCCCAACGGCACCGGTCTGGTCCGTCTTCCACTCATGCTTCACCCCGTTGATGTAAACATGGCCCAGTTCCTCCAGGTCGGCATCTTCGCTGCCCATGTAAAACACGGGAACAAAATGAAAAGCAGGCTCCTGTTCGGTAAGCCACTCCGCCAGCCTGATGGCATGCATGATTTTATAAATAAAGTAGAGGTGACCGGTAAAAATGTTCGGCTGGTGTGCGGTGGTGATGGTGAAGGTATTTTCTGAAAGAAGCAGGTCGATGTTCTGCTGCAGTTTCGGCGGTATGCCGATTCCTTCGTATTGCTTTTTCAGTTCCTGCACCAGCAGGGCCCGGTTGGTTGAAAATGCAGCCCGGTTCTTCATGGCTCCCCGCAGGCCTTCGATGGATGTAGCATGGGTATAGAACGGCTGCAATGGTGCGGCGGCAGCGAGGTAGTCTGTCACCATCTTAGAAAAATAACCTGTTTTACTGTAAGGCGTTTGCGTAAATCTGAAATTCATGAACGGTATTTTGAACCCGGAGGTTAAGGCAACAAACTTACGTCAATCCATACAACAAAAAACGGGGAAACTGTTATTTTACCCCTCCTGTCTATTTTCCCACGCCTATTGTATTTCTCAGTTTTTTTTTCATCTTTTGCATTCCAACAGAAATTAACTGACCAAAATTATGCTTATGAAACGGATTCATTCCGGCACAGCCATTTGCCTGGGCCTTGTTTGTTTATTCTTCAGCTTTTTTATCTCCTGTAACAACAGTAATGAAACAAAAGAGTCGCCTGCTGCGGGCAGCACTGATTCTGTTCAGAAAGTGATTGAACGGGGCAAATACCTGGCGCATCACGTGTCGCTGTGTATGGATTGCCACAGCGAACGTGACTTTAACCAGTTCTCGGGCCCGATGAAAGAAGGCACCGAAGGCAGAGGCGGCGATTATTTTGACCAGGGGGTGGGTATACCAGGTGTAGTATATGCCAAAAATATCACCCCCGATACGGCGAATGGAATCGGGAAATATACCGATGAGGAACTGGTGAGGGTGATTACAACCGGTATTACAAGAACGGGTGATACCCTCTTCCCCATTATGCCTTACCCGCATTACAATACCATGAGCAAAGACGACATTCACAGCATCATTGCCTATATACGTACGCTTAAACCGAGTTCCAAAAAAATACCGGAACGAAAACTGATGATCCCGGTATCACTGGTATACCCGAAACTGAGAAGTGCTTCGCTTGACAGCAACCGGAAGCCGGATGTTTCGGATATGGTGAATTACGGGGCCTATATGTGGAATGCCGCCGCCTGCATGGATTGCCATACGCAAATGGATGAAAAAGGATTTGTGATGTCGAAGCTGATGGCGGGCGGAAGAAAATTCGACCTGGGTACTTTTGTGGTAACATCGGCCAACCTCACGCCTGATACGGCTACCGGCATCGGTAAATGGACCGAGCAGATGTTCCTGGATAAATTCAAGAACTACCGCGATAAGATGGCCTATGCCTCCAACCCGGGGAAAAATAATTCCATCATGCCCTGGAGCATGTATGCCAATATGGATGATTTTGATCTGAAAGCAATCTACCGCTTCCTGCAAACGCTTCAGCCGGTGAATAACAAGGTTGAAAAATATCCACCATCGAAATGATTTTATCGGAATAAAAAGCCCCGGTCACCCGGGGCTTTTTATTAAACAACTTCTCCTTCTATATCGTAATCGTACGCCTTGGTGATCTTCACGTTCACAAATTCACCGATCGCCAGTTTTTTCTTCGACTGGATGATCACTTCATTGTCCACTTCCACGCTGTCGAATTCGGTGCGGCCGAGGTAGCGGCCTGCTTCTTTTTTATCGATCAGTACTTTAAAGGTCTTCCCTACTTTTTCCATATTCTTTTCCAGCGAAATCTCCTGCTGCACTTCCATGATTTCCTGGGCCCGTTCTTCTTTTTCTTCCGCCGGCACATTGTCTTCCAGGTGGTGGGCGCTTGTTCCTTCTTCATGGCTGTAGGTGAAGATACCTACCCGGTCAAACCGCATCTGCTGCAGGAAGGTTTTTAATTCTTCCACATCATCCCGGGTTTCGCCCGGGAAGCCGGCAATGAGCGTGGTGCGCAGGCATATACCCGGGATGCGGCGCCTGATTTCCCCGATAAGATCTTCCATTTCCTCCCGGGTGATCTGGCGCTTCATGGCTTTGAGCATGTTATTGGCCGCATGCTGCAGGGGCATATCGAGGTAATTGCAGATGTTGTCTCTTTCGTTGATGGCATCAATAATCTCAATCGGAAATTTGGATGGATAGGCATAATGAAGGCGGATCCATTCCAGTCCTTTTACATCGGCCAATGCATGAAGCAGTTTGGGCAGTTCCCTTTTTTTATAGATATCCAGTCCATAGTAGGTGAGTTCCTGGGCAATCAGCATTACTTCTTTCACGCCCCGGTCTACCAGCCTCTTTGCCTCATCCACCAGCGATTCAATCGGCCGGCTCACATGTGCACCACGCATCAACGGAATGGCGCAGAAGGCACAGGTGCGGTTGCAGCCTTCGCTGATCTTCATGTATGCATAATGCTGCGGGGTATATAATAACCGTTCGCCCACCAGGTCGTTCTTGTAATCTGCTTCAAATGTTTTCAGGATATTGGGCAGTTCCATGGTACCGAAGTAGGCATCCACTTCGGGTATTTCTTCTTCGAGGTTGTTTTTGTAGCGTTCACTCAGGCATCCGGTAACATACACTTTATCCAGTTTGCCCTTCCGCTTCAGTTCCACCTGGCTTAAAATGGTGTTGATGCTTTCCTCTTTTGCCTTTTCAATAAAGCCACAGGTATTTACAATCACAATATTGTGATCCTTCTTTGCATTTTCATGCACTACGTCGATGTCGTTAGCGATCAGCTGCCCGCTCAACACTTCACTATCCACCATGTTCTTGCTGCAGCCCAGGGTGATGATGTTTACCTTATCCTTTTTAAGCGATTTTGTTTTCATGTGCCGCAAAGTTAAGCCTTTGCCAATGCAGTTATGAGGCTGTTTTGAAAATAACCGCAACCCCGGTTTATTAAATAAAAACACCTGTATTGCTAAAATATCCGGGGCCGGCACCCGTCTGCACAACTACATACCACAAACAGGGTATTAAACCATACCATTCATCCATAAAAAAACACAGTTCATAGATTGTGACATTCCGCCAACAATCGGGACTGACTAAATTTGCGGCGGAATTTTTAAACTAACTAAAGCTAAAGCCATGAAACAAAAATTACTGTTAATCGCCTCATTGTTCTTTCTTTCATCAACGGCATTTGCCCAGTCGCCCACCCGGGTAACGGGCCAGATAAAAGATAACACCGGTAAGGCCATTGGTACGGCCACCATTCTTCTTCACAATGCCAAGGATTCATCTATTGCAAAAACGGCCATATCAGACAGCAAGGGAAACTATGAAATGCAGGTAAAGCCGGGCAGGTATTTCGTTACCAGCTCTGTGGTGAATATGCAGAAAACAAGTTCCCCGGCTTTTGAAATAAAGGAAGGTGAAACCACCACAGCTCCGGATATAAACACCCAGGCATCGGCCAAGAGCCTGGAAGGCGTAACAGTCAGCAGCAAGAAGCCGATGGTGGAGGTAAAAGCCGACAAGACCATTTTAAATGTGGAGGGCACCATCAATGCCGTGGGTAACGACGGGCTGGAACTGTTGCGGAAATCCCCGGGGGTAATGGTGGATAAAGACGACAACCTGAGCCTGGCGGGCAAAAACGGGGTACGTGTTTACATCGACGGGAAACCAAGCCCCCTTTCGGGTTCCGACCTGGCCAATTACCTGAAATCATTGCAGTCTGCACAAATCGAATCCATCGAGATTATCACCAACCCATCGGCCAAATATGAAGCAGCCGGTAATGCAGGCATCATCAATATCCGGCTGAAGAAAAACCTCACCATCGGAACCAATGGATCGGTAAATGCCGGGTACAATATCGGCATCTATGCTAAATACAATGCCGGGTTTTCGTTGAACCACCGGAATACCAAGACCAACATTTTTGGCAATTACAATTTCAGCGAAAGCATGAATGAGTTCAGTATTAAATCGGTAAGAACCGCCCCGGACACCACATTTGATCAATCGAACACCATCACTAACCACAACAAAGGGTCGCACAATTTTAAAGCCGGTATGGATTATTTCATCAACAAGAAAAGCACCATCGGCGTAGTGGTTAATGGCAATATTTCCGATAACCGGGCCTATACCGAAGGTCCTATGAAATTCTATTTTACTCCTACCTATGTACTCGACCGTACTTCGTATGGTACCGGTGACAATAAAATGAAACGTTCCAACGTAAACTTCAACGGCAACTACCGCTATGCAGTAACGGGCGGCAGTGAACTGAACCTCGATATTGACTACGGCATCTTTAACCTTCGCAACAATCAATACCAGCCAAATGATTATTACAATTCGGCCGGTGTGAAAATTTACAATTCATCCAACCATACCATTTCACCCACCGATATCCGGATCTACTCGCTGAAAGTAGATTACGAGCAGAATTTTATGAAAGGAAGACTGGGATACGGCGGTAAGATCGGTTTTGTGGATACCGATAACGATTTCAACCGTACCAGCATTGAAGGCAACAAAACCACCAATGAAAAGAACAACTTTACCTTCAATGAAAACATCAATGCTGCTTACGTAAACTATAACCGTGCCTTCAAAGGCTTCATGATACAAGCCGGTGTACGGGTGGAAAACACCAATTCAAAGGGACATTCTGTGGGTACCACCACGTCCGGGAACTTTGACTCAACGGTAAAACGCAACTACGTTGATGTGTTCCCCAGTGCAGCCATCACCTTTAACAAGAACCCGATGAGCCAATGGGGTTTTACTTACAGCCGCCGCATTGACCGGCCGGCTTACCAGGACCTGAACCCCTTCGAGTTCCGGCTGAATGACTATACCTACATGAAGGGAAATACACAGCTGAGGCCGCAATACACCAATAGTTATGGAATCACGCATACCTATAAGTACAAACTGAATACCCGGTTGAATTACAGCTATGTGAAAGACATTTTTGCACAGCTGCCCGATACCCTGGGATCAAAAAGCCTGCTTACCAAAAAGAACCTGGCCACCCAGGACATCATCAGCCTGAACATCAGCTACCCGTTCCAGTATAAGTGGTACAGTTTCTTTGCCAATGTAAATGCCTCCTGGTCAAATTACAAAGCAGATTTTGGAGGAGGCGCACGGGTGGTGAACCTGGAAGTATATACCCTCAGTTTCTTTATGCAGAACAGTTTTAAACTGGGCAAGGGGTATACGGCAGAAGTAAGCGGCTTTTATAACTCTCCATCCATCTGGCAGGGATCTTTCAAAAGCAAGGCCATCTACAACATCGATGCCGGTGTACAGAAAACACTTTTCAAAGGAAGAGGAACGGTTAAGGTATCCGTTAGCGATGTTTTCAATGTGCTAAAATTCAGGGGCACTTCCGATTTCAGCGGTCAGCACAATACCTTCTATGGCAAGCCCGAAAGCCGCCAGTTCAAAATAAGTTTCAATATGCGCTTCGGCCGCACCCAGATCAAAGCCGCACGCCAGCGTAGGTCAGGTATTGAGGATGAGAACAAGCGGACAGAAAGCAGCGGCGGTATAGGAGGTAATTAAGAAGCTCTAACCGGTTTTTAATAATATTACCATTACCCAGTAAAGAAGCCGCTTTTAAAAAGCGGCTTCTTTATTCCGGTTGACCGAACGGGAAATAATGTCAATAACCTGTTGAAAACCCTGGTCTGTTTTAACGCTCCTTTAACTGGCTTTTATACAAGCCTTAACAGCAGATTCGGTGAAAGCTCCGGATATTTGTGATGTAAAAAAAGCAATAAAAATTTTCTCATAAGCAGTTAG
>DMRT01000283.1 GCA_003455235.1 Chitinophagaceae bacterium | reverse complement strand
GGCATGGCCACAACGAAGGTGACGAACCAAAGTTCACGCAGCCGCAGTTGTATTCGGTTATTGAAAAACACCTCAATCCAAGAGAAGTTTATACACAATATTTAATAGAGAATGGCGAACCCGCCGCTCAGGCGCTCGCCAAAGAAATGGAACAAAAATTCCTGGCCGACCTGCAGGAAAGGCTGGATGAAGTAAAACAAAATCCATTGCCCTATACCTACCAGCCACCCGAACTGGTTTGGAAAAGCCTGCGCCGGGCAAAAGCGGAAGACTTTGATGCTTCCCCGGTAACAGCCATCAAGGCCGAAGAGTTCAAACTGCTTTTTGACGGCATGATGAAATGGCCGGCCGATTTCAAACCCCTGCGCAAAGTGGAAAAACTCATCCAGGATAAAATAAAATTATTCAGTGATGAAAAGAAAGTGGATTGGGCTACCGCAGAACTGATGGCCTACGGAAGTTTACTGGTGGAAGGAAAGGACGTACGCATGAGCGGACAGGATGTGAAGCGGGGAACCTTCAGTCACCGCCACGCCGTGATCTACGACGAGAATACCAATAAAGGATACAACCGGCTCAATCATTTCACCGAACAACAGGCTCCGTTCAGGATATACAACTCCTTATTGAGTGAATATGCGGTGCTGGGTTTTGAATACGGTTATGCCATGGCCAACCCCAATGCTCTCGTAATATGGGAAGCCCAGTTCGGTGATTTTTGCAACGGCGCTCAAACCATCATCGACCAGTTCATTGCCGCTGCTGAAACAAAATGGCAGAGAATGAACGGGGTGGTGATGTTATTGCCGCATGGATACGAGGGGCAGGGACCTGAACACAGCAGTGCAAGAATGGAACGCTTCCTGCAGATGTGCGCTGAGTTAAATTTTGTGGTGACGGATGTTACCACGGCAGCCAACTTCTTTCATTTGTTAAGAAGGCAGCTGGCATGGCCATTCCGTAAACCACTGGTGAACTTTTCACCTAAAGCAAATCTTCGCCATGTAGGCAGCTACAGCAGCATCGATGAATTCACCAGCGGTGGGTTTAAAGAAGTGATTGATGATAATGTGCCTGATCCTGCATCGGTGAAAAAAGTATTGCTCTGCAGCGGTAAGGTTTATTTTGATCTGGCAGAACGCAAACAAAAAGACAACCGCACGGATGTTGCCATCATCCGCCTGGAACAGATACATCCACTACCCCAGAAACAACTGGATGCATTGTACAAGAAGTACAGCAAAGCCATCTGGTACTGGGTGCAGGAGGAGCCGCTCAATATGGGCGCTGCCACGTTCTTACGGATGAATGCGAAGAACATCAACTTCTATATCATCAGCCGCCAGCCAAGTGCCGCCACGGCCACGGGTTATGGTAAGATTCATGCCAAGGAGCAGGCACAGATCGTGGATACGGCGTTCAGCATTTAAACGGCAATGATGCTGTTGTTCACCACGGCAAATGCTTTTTCTTTTTTGCCGGGCTTTACCAGGTAAGTGCCGGTGAATTTTCCAAAGGCCGGCAGCACGGCATATTTCTCCGTAAAATAAAAACAGGGGAACCGCAGGGATTGCTTGCCCATTCCTGAAATGGTTACGGCCGGGTGAAGATGCCCGCTGAAGATAAATTCATCTTCCGTAGCTGCTGAGTAATCTTCAATATGATGTACAAAACTGATATTATTCTTCTGCCAGGTTTTTAAGGCGATGTCTATCCGGGCTCTTTGGTACCATGCTTCTGCAACGATATCATGATTCCCTTTTACGAGTAAAAAATCAACATGCGGAAAATCATTGCGCCACTTCAGGAACCAGTCGTGTTCTTTATTCTCGATGCTGTGAAAGAGATCACCCACGATCACCAGTTGGCTGGGTTTAAAGAACTGGATGCTGTCTACCAGCCGCTGCATGTCTTCTTTAGTAACAGAAGCAGGGATGGGGATCCCGCTTTTGCGGAAGTGGCCTGTTTTGCCGATGTGCAGGTCAGACAGGATGAGTATCTTCTCCTGCTCCCAGAAAACAGTCCTGCTGCCATGCAGGATGAAATCGTTATTGCTGACTGTATGTTTTATTAATGCCGGCATCAGCTGTGTTCGGTTTCCAATTGTGATTGCATTCTCCGTACCCGGTCTTCCAGTTGTTCCGAACTCATGTTCTCCCGCATGCTGTCCACCTTCAGCGGGAAACAAAAGGGGGTGAGTTGCTGCGGCCAGGTGATGATGATATTGCTTCGCTGTATCCGTTGCAGCATGTCTCTTAACCTGGCTTCCTCCATCTGCTGGTCGAATACTTCGGTATAAGCCTGCTTCAGTAAAATATTATCCGGTTCATACTCAGCAAATACTTTGAACAACAGTGAGGCAGATGATTGCAGGTGCCTCGCTTTTTGTTTCTCTCCCGGCAATCCCTGGAAAATCAGCCCGCCGATCACGGCGATGTCCCGGAATTTTCGTTTTGCCATTTCGGTGCTGTTCACGCTTCGCTGAATGTCCTCAAACAGGTTCTCTTCACTGAACAGTTCATACACGTTGCTGTCGTCAACCGGAATGGGCTGATCGCTCAGCAGTTCAAACCCATAGTCATTCATGGCAAAGGAAAAGGTAATGGGCATGATGCGGCTGATGCGGTAAGCAAGAATGGCTGCCATGGCTTCATGCACCAGCCTGCCTTCAAAAGGATATACAAAGAGATGGAACCCGTCTTTTGTTTCGATGTGTTCAACCAGCAGTTCATTTTCCCGGGGTACCCGGCTAAGCTCATTTTGCAAATGAAAGAGCGGTTGCAATACCTGCAATTCCTCAATATTGTTTTTTTGCTGGCTGGTATCCAGTGCCTGGCGTAATTTTTTTCCCATGTTGGAACTGAGGCTCATCCGCCCGCCCATCCAGCTGGGGATGATGCTTTTTTTGGAATTCGATTTTTTCACGATCACCGTCATGTCTTTGATCATCACCAGTTCTAAATTTCGACCGGCAATGGTGAACGAATCACCGGGATCCAGCCTGGAAATAAAATATTCCTCAATCATGCCGATATACCCCCCGCTCATGAATTTCACTTTCAGCATGGCATCGCTTACAATGGTGCCGATGTGCATACGATGGCGCATGGCCATGCGGCGGCTGTTGATCTTGTACAATCCATCGGGCATCACCTCCACCTTTTTATATTCATCGTATTGATTCAATGCTTTTCCGCCGGCCGTGATGTGCAGTAATATTCCGGCATATTCGTCTTTCGTCAGTTCGCTGAAGCAAAACGTGCTTCTCACTTCTTCAAAAACGGCATCAGGATAGAAACCATCACCTACCGCCAGGGTACACAGGTATTGTATCAGCAC
>DMRT01000311.1 GCA_003455235.1 Chitinophagaceae bacterium | reverse complement strand
GGCATCACCATGAAAACATGGGACTATGCTACCAGCGTGGGCACCACCGGCAAAAAAGAAACCGGCTGCTGCAATCTCGACAGTTTCAACGATGCCCGGCAGGCAGCGGTGCATCATGGATTCCCGCATTTTATACTCGATATCCGGGAAGAATTCGGCGATTTCGTGATCGACAATTTTGTGGAAGAATATATGGCGGGCCGCACCCCCAATCCCTGTGTGATGTGCAATACCCACATCAAGTGGCGGGCATTGCTTAAAAGGGCCGACGCCATGGGCTGCGAATTCATTGCCACGGGCCATTATGCACAGGTACATCAACACAGCAACGGGCGATATTTCATACGCAAAGGCATTGACGATACCAAGGACCAAAGCTATGCCCTGTGGGGATTACAGCAGGACCTGCTGAGCCGCACTTTGCTCCCCCTGGGCACCTATCACAAAAAAGACATCCGGCAGATGGCCCACGATTTTGGCTATCCCGAACTGGCCAAAAAGAACGAGAGTTATGAAATATGTTTCGTTCCCGATAACGACTACCGAGGCTTCCTGAAACGGAAAGTGGAAGGCCTGGAAGAAAAAGTGGAAGGCGGAAATTTTGTGGACAAAACGGGCAGGATCCTGGGCAAACACCGGGGTTATCCCTTTTATACCGTTGGGCAGCGTAAAGGCCTGGATATTGCCCTGGGCAGGCCGGCTTTTGTAACCGAAATCCTCCCCGAAACCAATACCGTGGTGCTGGGCGGCGAGGAAGACCTGAACCGCACCGACATGAAAGTGACCAAACTCAACTGGATCAAGTACGAAGGCATAACCGAAGGCATGGAAGCCGTGACCAAGATCCGCTATAAAGATAAAGGGGCTCTCAGCAACCTGTATACATACGAAAACGGCATAAATGTGCGTTTTTATGAAGATGTAAAAGGGGTGGCCCCGGGTCAGAGTGCCGTTTTCTACGAAGGAAATGACGTGATCGGGGGAGGAATTATCCAGCGGAACGGGCAGCCTTTTGCACTATAATCGTATCTTTAGTTGGTAACCCCATAAAAACTTATGAGAAAGTTATTCCTTCTGGCACTGATCACTACCATCATCATCAGCTCCTGCAAAAAGAGCACCGATGATTTCCAGACGATCCCGTTGAGTGATTATTATCCGCTGCAGGTGGGCAAATACATTACATACAATTTAGACTCAACGGTTTTCATCAACTTTGGAACAAAAGATACCGTAATCAAATACCAGGTAAAGCACCAGGTGGATGCACAGATCACCGATAACCTGGGCAGGCCGGCATACCGCATTCTCCGGTATATCCGTAAAACAGCTGCCAACCCTTGGGTTCCTGATAATACGTTCATGGCCGTACCCACCGGTACCAGCATTGAGTTTATCGAGAATAATATGCGGCTGATCAAGCTGGCTTCTCCCATCCGCAACGGCTTCAGCTGGAAGGGACACCGATACGTAGATATTTACGGCGTAGATATGAGGTACCTCGAAGACTGGGATTATACCTACGATAGCCTGAATACCAAAATAACACTGGGTGCCATCATGGTCGACAGCACACTAAAAGTGGCACAGCGTGATGAAGTGCTTGGCAATCCCTCCGACCCCAACTCATACCACGAAATAAATTACGGTGCTGAACGATATGCCAAGGGCATCGGCCTCGTTTTCCGCAACTTCCTTCACGTGGAATACCAACCTCCGAGGCCCGGCGTAGGCGCCTACCGGCAGGGATACGGGGTGAAGCTGACGATGATTGATCACAATTGATTCTGTCTGATTTTTGAGGTTTAACGTTTGAGATTGACTTTACGAATTGTCAATCTCTTCACCACTTCAAACCACAAACTTCAACCCCCCTTACTTCTTCCTGAAAAATACAATGATATCCGTCTGCGGAATTTTTTCCACGCCCAATTGACGCAGCATGGTAACCAGCTGACCGCGGTGATAGGTGCCGTGATTGGCAATGTGTACCAGCATTTCAAATACCGGTTGTTTAAACTGCTCCTTCTTGGTATTTTGATAAGCGAATACATGCTGCAGCTGAGCCTCGGTGGCGGCATCCACCCAATCTCTCCATATCTGCGACTGGCGTACACTTCTCTTTACCAGTTCAGAAAGGTCCCCGGAAAAATCATCGCTTGGCCGCAATACCCGTTCTTCCAGTTTCAGCCGCTGCCACCAAATGGCCTCTGCATCCCACATATGCAGCATGGTTTTGCGGATGGAAGAAAAACTACTGATGATCTCCCTGTCAAGCTGCTCTTCCGGCAGATCACGGATACAATCAAACAGTTTCTGGTTGGCCCAGATGGTATAAGCCGCATAACGCCGCAGCAGTTCTTTCATTTTTAATTTTTTACTTTTGGTACGCAGACAAAGTTACTGATTGAAAAAGCAGGAACGGTTTGCTACAAACTTCAAACTTTCCACATGCCCGGTAACAAATTTCCATTCAGCGGCTTCAGCTCGGCAGCCGTTCATGCAGGCCATCAGCCCGATCCCAATTATGCCCACCTGGTTCCCATTTATGCCAGCAGCACGTATGTATTCGACGAAGCCGAACAGGGCATGCGCAGGTTCAGCGGCGAAGAAGAAGGATACATCTACAGCCGCTGGGGCAACCCAACCATCACCGAAGCCGAAAAACGCATTGCGGCGCTGGAAAGTTTCGGACTGGTGGATGCAACAGGAAACCCGCTTGCCCTCAAAGCTATTTTGCACGCCAGCGGCATGGCGGCCATCAGCACCCTTTTCATCAGTCATTTAAAAGCGGGAGATAAAGTGCTTTCACACTATTCTCTCTACGGCGGCACCGACGAACTCCTTGAAAAGATCCTCCCACCCCTGGGCATTGAAGTGATCATCGCTGACCTGCGGAACCTGGAAAAAGCCCGGGAGATCATTCAATCAGACCGTTCCATTAAAATGCTTTACCTCGAAACGCCCGCCAACCCCACCATACAGTGTGTTGACCTGGAAGAACTGACCCGGCTGGCCAAAGAAAAAAACTTGCTGGTGGCTGTGGACAATACTTTTGCAACACCTTATTTACAGCAACCCTTCCGGTTTGGCGTGGACCTGGTGATCCACAGCACCACTAAATTTCTCAACGGTCATGGTACAGCCATCGGTGGCGTATTGATCGGGAGTGACCTTGATCACATGAACGGCAACGTTACCAAAGTACACCGGCTGCTCGGAGGCAACAGCAATCCCTTTGATGCTTTTTTGCTGTCGCAGGGAATCAAAACACTGGAAGTACGCATGCAGCGCCATTGCCACAACGCCATGGAAGTGGCCGGTTTTTTAGAAAATCACCCGGCGGTAAGCAGGGTGAATTACCTTGGCCTTTCTTCTCATCCCGATTATCATACCGCCTCCAAACAAATGAGTCATGCCGGCGCCATGCTGAGTTTTGAAATGAAAGACGGGCTGGAAGCAGCCAAAAAATTCATCAACAACCTGCAGATGTGCATCCGGGCGGTATCACTCGGCACCTGCGATACCCTGCTATGCCACCCGGCAAGTATGACACACCACGGTGTTGCAAAAGAACACCGGGAGCGTTACGGCATCACCGATGGACTGATACGCATGAGCGTGGGCATCGAAAACATACAGGACATTTTAATGGACCTGGACCAGGCGTTGTCAAACTAAAAATGAAAAATTAAAAATGTCAGCTGATGGGTGTTGTTATCAGAAGAGCCGTTAAAGAAGATTGTACGAGAATGATGGAATTGATTCATGAACTGGCGGTTTATGAAAAAGAACCGGATGCAGTAACCGTAACCTTTGATCATTTCGTGGAAAGTGGTTTTGGAAACCAGCCGGTGTGGTGGGCCTATGTGGCTGAACTCGACGGGCGGGTGGAAGGATTTGCACTCTGGTACATCCGCTACAGCACCTGGAAAGGCCAGCGGCTTTACCTTGAAGACTTCCTGGTGTCTGAAAAATTAAGGGGCGCCGGCATCGGTAAATTATTATTCGACAGGCTGATTGAAGAATGCAAAGAAAAAAAATACAGCGGCATGGCCTGGCAGGTGCTCGACTGGAATGAACCGGCGATCAATTTCTATAAAAAATACGAAGGAGTGGATATTTCCAGCGGCTGGCTGAACTGTTGTATAAATTTTTAAAGTTTTTCATCAAGCAACATATTAAATTCTTTAAGTACCTTGTAATAAAGAGCTTTCTTTTCAAATAAAATATTCCTGTATGTTATCTACTTTTAATGTAAAATCAATTTGCAGAAATTTACTGCTGGGTTTTACATTATCTGTATTTTTTTCGTGTCAAAAAAGTCTTGATTATGAAAACGAGGGTGTTTTGGTCCCACCCGACCTGTTAACAAAAATCAGTTCATCTGTTTCAGGTTTTATAACAGATGAAAATGACAGGGCCGTAATGGGTGCAACGGTTTTAGTTGGTTCAAGTACCGTTATCACTGATAAATACGGCTATTTTGAAGCGAAGAACGTGCAGGTGATAAAGGAAGCGGCTGTAGTAACGGCAACCAAAGCCGGTTATTTCAAAGGTATTAAAACCTATATTGCCAAAGAGGGCAAGGCCGCATTCTTCAGGATAAAACTGATACCCAAAAAAACTGTTGGTGTTATCACTGCTGCAGCTGGTGGAACGATCAGCCAGCCAAACGGATTAAGCATTAAGTTACCCGCAGGTGGTATTATAAATGCTTTAACCAATACCGCATATACAGGCACGGTAAATATTGCAGCTTACTGGATAAATCCTGCCGCTAACGACCTGAACAGGATCATGCCAGGTGATTTACGTGGAATAAATACAGAAGGTGCTTTACAACTGTTGCAAACATTCGGTATGGCTGCAGTGGAATTAACCGGCTCTTCAGGAGAATTATTACAGATTGCAGATGGTCAGAAAGCAACGCTTACCTTACCCATTCCTTCATCGCTCTCGGCCGCAGCGCCGGCCAGCATCCCCTTATGGTATTTTGATGAAAGCAAAGGTTTATGGAAACAGGAAGGCAGTGCAACGAAAACCGGCAATACCTATGTAGGCGATGTAAGTCATTTTTCTTTCTGGAATGTTGATGTTCCTGCCAATTTCGTTCAATTCAGCTGTACCGTTGTAAGCACAACCGGTCAGCCGATCCCGAATGCTTTTGTAAAGATCTCGCTTGTCAATGATCCAGCTAACTGGAGACATGGCTACACTGATATAAATGGTTATGTATCCGGCCCTGTTCCGGCTAATGCTCAGTTACTGATGGAAATCTTCAGTAATAGCTCCTGTACAACAGCAGGCTATTCCCAGGCATTCACAACTACTACCGGCAATATTTATCTTGGCAATATCTCCATTCCAGGAAGTACTGTTGCCAATATCAGCGGCTCGGTAACCAATTGTGCAGGAAATCCTGTAACAAATGGAAACCTGTATGTACAATTTGGAAATGTATTTAAAAGGTACCCTTTAAGTGGCACGGGTGCATATAACTATAACCTGCTGTTATGTGGTTCATCAAACAGCAGCATTACGGTTTTTGCAGAAGATCTTACCACTTTAACGCAGAGCATACCTGTCTCATATCCCATCGCCCCGGGCAATAATTCTTTGGCAGTCATACAAGCCTGTGGTGGAAATACTCAGC
>DMRT01000172.1 GCA_003455235.1 Chitinophagaceae bacterium | reverse complement strand
TCCTGGTGGATGTTTAACCCTGGTCAGTTTATCCTTTTCCTTTCTTCTTAACCGGTTTTTTTTCCGCTTCGGCAGCAGCCGGATCGCCGGCGTTTAATTTATCTTCCATCAGGTTGCCCGATTGGTCACGTACGGGATTGGGCACCGGCGCCTGCCCCTGCGGGGTTACGTAGTTGAATACTTTTTCCACATGCACCCATTTGCCTGCCTTCGATTTGAATCCTTCATAATCGCCATCGCCTACCAGGGTCCATTTCTTTTTGGGTTCGTTGGATTCAGAAACGAGGTGCTCTACAATGATCAGGTCAAGGTCTTCATCATAGGTGAGCCGGGGACCCGCTTCTTTCTTGAACTCCATGATGTACCGGCTGTGTGATGTTTTGAACAGGGTATCTTCCTCGTAACTGAAATAACGGCCGCCGAAGGTGGGTTCATCATTGAGGAAGTTCAGCACTTCAATGATCTTGCGGCTGGTACTGATGGTATTCTCGTCATAGCCCAGCAGGGTATAATAATTCTGGTTGCCGCTGCGCTTCTGGATGATGCGGTAAGAAATGGCGCCGATCCATCCGTAATTGTTGCCGATGGTATCAGCCACGTTAATGGTTACATCTGACTTATCAATGAGCGGGTATAATTTCAGCGAGCCGTCGTAAGTCTTCATCTGGATGGCGCCGTGCTGGCGTATCGTGTTGCCGTTTATCGTAGGAATAACAAGCTGCCAGGTGAAGATCCTGAAAAAACTGTCGGGCGAATACAACCGGGAAATGGTTTCCAGTGAATCGAACGGGTAACTGAATGAATGCGGTGTTTTCAATGCCCTTACCAGCATACGGGTGAACATACTGTCAGCCGTAAAGCGGTCATCCGAATTGATGCCCTGGATGATCTGCCGGGCATAGCTTTTCAGGGAATCTTCTTTTTGCTGCAGGATACGGAGGCCGGAATTGCTGAGCCCCTGAGAAAAGGAAAGTGTACAGTACAGCATCAGCGCCAGCAGGATAAGGGGTTTCTTCATGCGTTAAATTTAGTTATTCCTTCCACATATTGCCAGTAAAACAGCCGCCGGTGCATAAAATTTAACGAAAGCTTAGAACGGGCAGGGCATGCCTCAATGCAGCGCTTTGGAAAAAGAGAGCAGCGAATCATACACGGCGTCAATCCGTTCATCCTGCTGATCTACTTCGGGCCGGGTGGTGGGGAGAAAAATAGTTTTGCATCCCAGGTTGCGGCCAAACTGCATATCGCTGAGTGTATTGCCGATCATGATGCTCCTGCTTGCATCAATACCCGGAAAATCGTTCATGGCCTGTAATCCCATACCGGGATTGGGTTTGCGGTTGGGACTGGCATCGTCCAGGTCGGGGCAAAAATAAATGGCATCAATTCGACCGCCGGCATGTTCTATTTCCGCTTTCATGTTCCGGTGGATACGTTCCAGGTCTTCTGGCCGGGTAACACCTTTGCCGATGCCCCGCTGGTTGGTAACCACAATTATGTACCTGAAGGTTTTGGCAAACACTGCCATGGCTTCTTTCACACCGTCGTAAAAATAAAACTCATCCCAGGTATGAATATAGTCTTTGTGTTTTTCATGATTGATCACCCCATCCCGGTCGAGGAAGAGGGTCCAGCTTTGGTCGATATGTTCCAGTTCAATGGCGAGGTCTCGTTTTTGCATGTTGATTCATTGCCGGTTTTATAAAAGCAATTCTCCCAGGTATTCAAAAAATCCCTCCACAATACCAAACCCGGCTGATCCGGTCTGCCGGTTCCTGGTTCTTGATAAAATGTATGCGTAGTTTTCAGCGAAGTGCTGGTAGTCTTCCGGAATGCCGATGTCAATAAAGTAATCATTGAAGGGGAACCCGTAAAATTTCATGCGGGTGAGGTATGCCTCCAAAAAATCTTTTTCAAAAGAAAACACGGCAGGGAAATCAATGGCCAGGAAATGTTCTTTGCTCAGGGCATAAATTCCGCCGTTGATCAGTCCTTTCTCACAATAGGTCTTTTCGTGAAAGAATGTGAGCCGGTGATTCACGTCGGTATCAACGGCCCCGTATCGTGAAAAATCCTTCATCTCTTTAAGAGCGGCAGTAAAATCGGCCTTTTTGGAAAGATGAAACCCGGCAAAATCCCTGAGGTTGATATTGAAAAGAGTATCGCCGTTCAGCACCAGTACCTGATTGCCTTTTACTTTGCTGCAGGCCAGTTTGATGGCGCCGCCGGTTCCAAGCGGAGATGCTTCAATCACGTAGTCAATTTCAATGCCGGCATGGGTAAAATTCTTTTCTATGTGCTCAATAATCAGCTCGCTTTTGTACCCCAGTGAAAGAATGATCCGTTCAATGCCTTCATTTTTGAGATAAGCGATCACAAAATTGAGAAAGGGAATGCCGTTTACCGGGGCCATGCATTTGGGCACATCGTTTACCACGCTTCTGAGTCTTGTTCCCAACCCGCCGGCCAGTATGATCGCTTCTTTTATCATCCGAAATATTCGGCTTCCACCAGTTGACAGATGATGTGGCCCAGCATGATATGGCTTTCCTGGATACGGGGTGTATCGGTCGAAGGAACATTGACCAGGTGATCGGCCAGTGCTTTCATGGTTCCGCCGGTGGCGCCTGTAAAGGCAATGGTGATCATGCCTTTTTCTTTGGCCACTTCAAAGGCATTGTAAATATTTTTACTGTTACCGGATGTACTTAAACCGATGAGCACATCGCCTTTGTTGCCCGTGCCTTTGATGAGGCGGGAGTAGATCACATCATAGCTGTAATCGTTGGCCACGGCGGTAAGGTAGGATGTATTACAGTGCAGGGCTTCGGCGGGCAGTGCATCCCGGTCGGTATAAAAACGTCCGCTGAATTCGGCCGCCAGGTGCTGCGCATCGGCAGCACTGCCGCCGTTTCCGCAGAACAGCACTTTGTTTCCGTTTTTAAATGCATGTACAATCACGGCAACACATTCTTTTACCGTGATAAGCAGTTGTTCGTTTTGTAAAACGGCCTGCTTTACATCGATGGAGGCCTGTACAATATTTTTTATCTGGTCCATAGTTGTTGATTAAACGCTCCAGGTGGTAAGTCCGTGTTTGGTGAATGAATAGTCCCGTACCTGTCCGCCAAAATTATTCAATGTTTTTATAACCGCATGGCGGGTATTGCCCGGGCAATAGAAGATCATGAATCCGCCGCCGCCCGCACCACTGATCTTTCCGCCGGTGGCACCGGCCGCTTTAGCGGCTTCATATACTTTTTCAATGCTGTCGTTGCTGATGTTGGCAGCCATGTTCCGTTTCTGTTCAAACCCGTAATTGAGGATCACCCCAATCTCATCCAGCTTTCCCTGCAGCAGGGCTTCCTTCATCATCCGTGCCTGGTCTTTCAGGTGGTGCATGGCTTCAATGCTTTTTTCATTCTTCTCATTCACGTTCTTTACCTGTTCCCTGATGATGGCAGCGCTTTCCCGGGAAGTGGACGTAAAGTAGAGTACCAGGTTGTTCTCCAGTTCATGCAGGTATTCCGGTTTTATCCGGAGCGGGTTTACGATCACTTTGTCGTCTGCATAAAACTCCATGAAGTTTACCCCGCCGAAGGTGGCGGCATACTGATCCTGCTTTCCGCCGGCCAGTTTCAGGTCGTTGCGCTCAATGTCATATGCATACCTCGCAATGGCATATTCGTCCATTTTTATCTTGCGCATTTCGAGGAAGGCGCCCAGCACTGCCACTACCAGGGTGGAAGAGGTTCCCAGTCCTGAGCCGGCCGGCGCATCCACAAAGGTAGAAAGCTTCATGCCCTGCAGTGGTGCGGGGTGGTCTTTCTGAACCCGGTTGTACACACCTTTGAGCAGGTCAAGGGTTCCATCAATGGGTAACTGATTGGCTGCATCAAACACCTGTTCTTCATTGCGGTCAAACGCCCGGATGATGATGCGTTGCTCATTCAATGGTTCAATGGATGCGTAAGCCGAAAGGGAGATGGTGGTATTTAGAATGGCTCCACCAAATTGATCGCTGTAGGGACTCACATCGGTACCGCCGCCGGCCAGTCCGATCCGAAGAGGAGCTTTGCTTCTGAAAATCATGTAGTCGTTTAAAGGCGCAATTTACTGTAAATATGTTTAGGAGATGTAAGGGGTGTTTAGATGTTTAGGAGTTTAGAAGTTTAGAAGTTGAGAAAAGCGGATCATTACTAAACTCCTAAACTTCTAAACTTTTAAAATCGTCTCCGTCATCTTCGTCCAGCTGAGTTTCTTTTTTTCTTCCAGTAGCCCGGGTATAAAATATTCTTTTCCTTTTTCAAAATACTCCCTGATCTTCTGCGCAACGGACTCCGCAGTTGGTTCCGCCACCAGGCCAGCTTTGTTATCGGGAACCATGGCCGGCAGGCCGCCCACATTGGTTACCACCATGGGTACTTCAAAATGATAGGCGAGGGGAGTAACGCCGCTTTGGGTGGCATTGCGGTAGGGCTGCACCACCAGGTCGGCCGCACACATATAATACTTTACGTCGTCATTGGGGATGAAGCGGGTGTGAATGATGAGATCATCTTTGATGCCCAGCGACTCAATTTGTTCGTCGTATGGTTTACGGTCTTCATAAAATTCGCCGGCGATGAGGAGCTTAATGTTGGAGGTTTGAGGTTTAAAGTTGTGAAGGAATTTCATGGCCTCAAGCAGTATGTCAAGTCCCTTGTATTTTCTGATAAACCCGAAAAACAGAATTATTAATTCTTCATTGCCAATTCTTAATTGTCCTCTTGCTTCTGTCTGGCTGATCTTTTCCCCGAAATTATCATAGAGGGGATGCATCACCAGTTGCGCCGGTTTGGAAGTGAATGCATGCAGGTCGTTCATTACTTTCTCACTCATGGTGATGAAGGCATCCACCGGTTTTACAAAGTACCGGGTGAACAATGTGTCGCCGGTTCTTTTTTCATGCGGGATGATGTTGTCGGCGATGCAGATGATCCGGGTGTGTTTGTTCCGTTTAACCAGGCGCAGGATGGTTCCCAGGCAGGGACCCATCAGCGGCAGCCAGTAACGCACCACGATGATGTCGGGTCTGCGTTTCTTTAATTCACGGCCTGCCGAAAGCCAGTTGAACGGGTTAATGGAGTTGATCCGCGTATGTATGTCGATGTTTGCCGGCGCCGGTTCATCCGTGTATTGCGATTCGCCGGGAAAGAGAAAGCCGGGGTATTGCAAGGAAAAGGAATAAATGGAAACCGAGTGTCCTTCCTTTTGGAACTGGAGGGCCAGGCGTTCATTGAATGTGCGTAATCCTCCACGCAAAGGATGTGCAGGACCGATGATGACTACATTCATACCTGGAGGTTGTTATAAACCGGTTTTCTTTTCTATTAAATAATTATTCCTTTCCGGCGAATTCCGGGAGATCAGTTCCCCGATGAACCCGGCCAGGAATAACTGCGAACCGATGATCATGGCCAGGATGGCAAAGAAGAACAACGGACGCTGCGTTAACCCGGTTTGATCAAAAAAGAATTTGGAGATGGTGAGGTAAAGAAATATGACCAGGCCGAACAGGAAGCAAACCGTGCCCCACAAACCGAAGAAGTGCATAGGCCGTTTGCCGAACTTACCCACAAAGAAAATGGTCATCAGGTCGAGGAACCCGTTCACGAAACGGCTCCAGCCGAATTTGGTAACCCCGTACTTGCGGGCCCGGTGTTCCACCACCTTCTCGCCAATCTTGCGGAAGCCTGCCCACTTGGCCAGTACCGGCACATAGCGGTGCATTTCGCCGTATACTTCAATGCTCTTAATTACTTTTTTATTGTACGATTTGAGCCCGCAGTTGAAATCATGCAGCTTTATTTTACTCATGCCCCGGGCAGCGGCGTTGAATAATTTTGAGGGGATATTCTTGGTGAGGGTATTGTCGTACCGTTTCTTTTTCCAGCCGCTTACCATATCGTACCCGTCTTCCACGATCATACGGCGCAGTTCGGGTATTTCATCCGGGCTGTCCTGCATGTCGGCATCCATGGTGATCACCACATCACCCTGCGCTGCTTTGAATCCTTCATT
>DMRT01000074.1 GCA_003455235.1 Chitinophagaceae bacterium | reverse complement strand
GCATGCACTGTTGAGCGTTAATCCGAAACGGAAAGTGCCGCTTGTGCCGAGAGAAAATGTTACGCCTGCCGAAACGGAAAATGATCCCGTTACAGTCAGCACGTTTCCACTGGCAGCTGGCACCAGGTTAGCATTTCCACTGATTGTTAAACTGGCTAGTGTAAGCGATGGAACCGCTGTGATGGCAGCCGACTGATTGCTGTTGATGATTACATCATCATTGGCAGCAGGTACACCATTGCTCCAGTTGCCGGCCGTTGTCCAGAGCCCGCCTGTGGTAGGCGTCCACGTGGTTGACTTTGCTGAGGCGGTATTAGCCAGAAGCAAATTCAAAATAATCAGCGTTACAGCCAACGATTTTGATTTGAGTAAAAACCTTTTCATGTTGTTCATTTTAATTTAAAATTTATTGAGATAAGCACTTGCTTACATTGCCAGGAAATGGATGGCGGCTTTGTGAAGGATAAAAGGAATACGGTTATGATGAATACACAATCTTAATATGGAAGGGAATTCCAGCAGGAAGTGGATGTCAGAGGGTTTTATTGTAGGATCGGGTCGGCGTTGTTCAATAACAGGAATGACCAGTCATTCATCCATTACGAACCAATAAGTGAAGATTGAAAACTTGTGGTATTCAAATCTGATTTCAGGTGGGGGTTTGCTTGAACCTGTACAAATAGATACAAACCTTGCACAGTCCAGGGCGTAAACATAAAGTGAAATTCCGAAAAAACAAACAAATCGGCTGACTTTTTATAAAAAAAGAGCCGTTCTGCTTGATTTTGCTTTCTTAAAAGCTGCCGGACTGCCTTCATAAACCAGATTTCCCCCATCATTTCCTGCCTCCGGGCCCAGGTCAATGATCCAGTCGGCACTCCGGATCACATCCATATTATGTTCAATAATAATAATGGAATGCCCCTGCTCAATGAGCGCATTAAACGAAGCAAGCAGTTTCTTTATATCATGAAAATGGAGACCGGTGGTGGGTTCATCAAAAATGAAAAGGATATGCCCCTGTCCCTTGCCTTTTCCCAGGAATGAAGCCAGCTTCACCCGCTGGGCTTCCCCGCCGGAAAGTGTATCAGAAGACTGCCCGAGTTTTACATACCCCAATCCTACATCATGCAGCGGCTGGATTTTCTTCACCACCTCCGGTTCACCGGCAAAGAAACCAATGGCTTCGTCCACACTCATATCCAATACATCAAAAATGCTTTTGTCCTGGTATTTCACTTCCAGCACTTCCTCTTTAAAACGTTTTCCATTACACACATCACAGGTCAGGTGAACATCTGCCAGGAACTGCATTTCCACAATTTGTTCTCCTTCTCCTTTACAGGCATCACACCTGCCCCCGTCAACATTGAACGAGAAATGCTTGGGTTGAAACCCCCGCATCTTGCTCAGCGGTTGTTTACTGAAGAGGTCTCTTATCTCATCATAGGCTTTTATATAGGTAACCGGGTTGCTGCGTGATGATTTACCGATGGGGTTCTGGTCAACCATCTCCACCTGTGTGATATAATCAATATCGCCGGTGATGGCTTTGTGCAAACCGGCTTTTTCCGTGAATTCGCCTTTCAGTTTCAGCAGGGCAGGATACAGCACCTGCTTTACCAGGGTGGTTTTGCCGCTACCGCTTACCCCGCTTACCACGCACAATGTATTCAGTGGAAATTCAACAGTGAGGCTCTTGAGGTTATTCTGCCGGGCTCCTTCCACGGTAATGGAACGGTTCCATTTGCGGAACTGTTTAGGAGGTTCAATCTTCAGCTGACCAGATAAATATTTGCCTGTTAAGCTGTCAGGGTTGTTAACAATCTCCTCATAATCTCCCTCGGCAACCACTTCTCCACCCAGGTGACTGGCCAGCGGCCCCATGTCAATGATATGATCCGCTTCCCGCATCATCATTTCATCGTGTTCCACCACCACCACTGTATTTCCCAGGTCTCTTAATTCTTTCAGCACACTGATCAGCCGTTCTGTATCCCGGCTATGCAGGCCGATGGAAGGTTCATCAAGAATATATAAGGAATTGGTAAGGTTACTTCCCAGGCTTCTGGTGAGTTGTATGCGCTGACTTTCCCCGCCACTCAGCGAGTTGGCAAGCCGGTTAAGTGTAAGATAACCCAGTCCCACATCAAGCAGTGTTTTAATCCGGTGATTAATCTCTGTCAGAATTCTTTTTGCCACCTGCCGGTCGTATTCACTAAGTAAAAGCTCAGCAAACCATTGCTGGAGATCTTTCACCGGCATTTCGCATAATTCACCGATGTGCTTTCCTCCCACTTTAACATACAACGCTTCTTTGCGAAGGCGGTATCCTTTGCAATCGGTACATAATGTTCTTCCGCGGTACCTGCTCAACAATACACGATATTGAACCTTATACAGGTTCTGCTCCACTTCCTTAAAGAAATCGTTGATGCCATTCACAAATTCATTTCCTTCCCATAAATCCTTCAGTTGTTTTGGTGAAAGATCGAGGATGGGTTTATGAACAGGGAAATCAAATTTTTTTGCCGCTTTTACAAACTGCTCTCTCCACCATCCCAGCTTTTCGCCCTTCCAAGGGGCCACAGCCCCTTCATATACACTCAGGTTTTTATCGGGAATGATCAGGTCCGGGTCAATACCCAGTATCTGGGAGAATCCTTCACAGGTGGGACAGGCGCCAAAGGGATTATTAAAAGAAAACAGGTTAGGCACCGGCTCCTCAAACTGCATTCCATCTGCTTCGAACTTATTGGAAAAATGAAGCAGTTTATTCCCATTCACCTCCAGGTACATCTCCCCTTCTCCCTCATAAAAGCCGGTATTTACGGAATCGGAAATACGGTGCTTTTCATCTTCATCAAATGGTTTTGCCACCAACCGGTCGATCAGTATGTACGGCTGCTTTTTACCTCCGGGCAGATTGCCATTTTCCAGCAGGTCTTCAATCCGCACCACTTCCCTGTCTATATATAAGCGTGAGAATCCTTTTTGAAGCAGAATGTTCAGTTCTTCCTTCTCGTTCCGTTTTGCATGCTGTTTGAAAGGCACAAGTAACAATACCTTGTCCCCGGGTGGTAGTTTTTCAATGGCTTTCACCACATCGGTCACGTCATCCTTTTTTACTTCTTTGCCGCTGACGGGGGAAATGGTTTTACCTGCCCGGGCAAACAGCAGGCGTAGGTAATCGTAAATTTCCGTCATGCTGCCAACTGTACTCCGGGGAGTACGGGTAATCACTTTCTGTTCGATGGCGATGGCCGGGCAAAGCCCTTTGATATAATCCACATCGGGTTTGTTCATCCGCTGCATAAACTGCCGGGCATACGAACTCAGGCTCTCGGCATAACGCCGCTGGCCTTCGGCAAAAAGGGTATCAATGGTTAGAGAAGATTTACCAGATCCCGAAACACCCGTAACAACAATGAGCTTGTTACGGGGAATCTCAACCTCAATGTTTTTCAGATTATGAACCCGGGCTCCCTTTATATATATACCGGTTGTGGTTTCTTTCTTCACTTTTGTTTTTACAATAGCCATAACCAAAAATAGCACATTAATTGTGGCGGGTTATATATGTGAAATTTTTCTTAAAGAGGCAAACCCCGTATGGACGGTACACCCCATTTAGTATTTTTACCATGTTACGGGAGATGAAAAATTGAGGGTTTCTACGCACGCTTTATCAAAAAACATCTTCTATTTTTACTGTCCAATATCCAGAAAAATGAAAAACCGCTAGAGCCTATCTAAAGACTTCTACGTTCCTTTTCACCTTTTTTGGACCTGTTACTAAAATCCTAACAATCTAAAACTGTAGAAGTTTATGAAATGCCTTAACAACCTTACCGATCAGCAGCTCATCCACCTGTACATGGAAGGAGACGCCAATGCCCTTGCCACCATCATCGTGCGTTACAAGGACAAAATTTACACCTCTATTTACTTACTGGTTAAAGACAAATATCTTACCGAAGATATTTTCCAGGACGTTTTCATCCGCATTATTGATACATTAAAAGGTGGCCGCTACACTGATGAAGGTAAATTCCTCCCCTGGGCCATGCGTATTGCACACAACATGTGTGTGGACCATTTCCGCAAGGTAAAGCGCACCCCTACCATTAAAACCAGCGAAGACCGCGACATTTTTGAAGTACTGAATTTCTCTGAAGCCGGGGCCGACCAGAAAATGATGAATGGCCAGAGCCACGACCGGGTGCGCAAAATGGTGGACATGCTTCCGGAAGACCAGCGGGAAGTGATCATCCTGCGCCATTATGCCGAATTGAGCTTTAAAGAGATCGCTGAACTCACCCAGTGCAGCATCAATACCGCCCTGGGCCGTATGCGCTACGGGCTTATCAACCTGCGCAAAATGATGACCGAAAAACAAATTGCACTATAGAAATTTTGTAATCCCCAATTACAAATGAAAACCTCCGCTTTTGATGCGGAGGTTTTTTATTTCTTATTCATGGCCCCGGTACCGCAGCGAAGCCATTCAGCAAATTTCGCCGGGTCGGGTGTATAGAACTTGGTTTTTGTAAGCGCTTTTTCACCGGGGCTGATGATGGCGTATTGAGGTTGTGAAGTGGCACCGAAATTTTCCGTCTGGAACGTGGCCCATTTATCCCCCACGGTAATAATTGATTTATCGCTGCCCGATGCCGTTTTGAAAACAGTTTGTTCCGTTGACGGAAGTTTTGTTTTTTCATCCACGTACAGGGACACTACAATGAATTCATTCTTCATCAGGTTCGCCACTTCCTGGTCGGTCCAAACCTTTTCTTCCATTCGCCGGCAATTAACGCAGGCCCAACCGGTAAAATCAATCAGCAGTGGTTTGTTCTGCGCTTTTGCCAGGGCCAGTGCCTTTTCATAATCGTTGTGAATGGGCTGTGCCATTTCGGCGAGAAGAACATGATGGCTATACAGGCTATATGACAAGGGCGGGGGAAATCCACTTAATAAACGCAGCCCGGCCCACCGGCTGTTGGTTACACCCGGGGCCAGGTAAAAGGTAAATACAGTGAAGAAAATAATAAACCCGGCTCTGATCAGCGAGAATTTGCGCTTACCCCCCTGGTGGCCAATCTTTATCCAGCCAAGCAGGTACAGTACAATCAGCAGGCCGATGATGACCCAGGCGGCAATAAAAACTTCCCGTTTCAGCAGTCCCCATTGTTCTACATTATCGGCATTGGCCAGGAACTTAACCGCCAGTGCCAGTTCAATGAATCCGAGTACTACTTTCACTTCGGTCATCCATCCGCCTGATTTGGGCAAGGAATGAAGCCAGTTTGGGAACATGGCAAACAGGGCAAATGGCAATCCCAGTGCAAGACCAAAACCGGCGGCGCCTGCTGTGAGCGGCCATGGACCTTCATTGGCAACATTGGCCAGCAGGGTTCCCAGGATAGGGCCCGTACAGGAAAATGAAACAATGGCAAGTGTGCCCGCCATAAAAAAAATGCCGAAGATATTTCCCAACCCTGATTTTGAATCGGCTTTATTGGCCAGTGATGCCGGCAAACCGATCTCAAACAGTCCAAAGAAAGAAAGAGCAAATACAATGAACACCACAAAAAACAGCAGGTTCAGCCACACATTGGTGGAAATATTATTGAATATCTCCGGGCTGATGGTTTTACTGGCAATGTGAAACGGGATAGTGATCACTACGTAAATAAGAAAAATAAACAGGCCATAGAACATAGCATTGGCAATTCCTTTTTTCTTATCCTGAGATTTTTTGGTGAAGAAAGTTACCGTAACCGGTATCATCGGGAACACGCAGGGAGTGATCAATGCGATGAGCCCGCCCAGGAAGCCCAGCAGGAAAATGCCGGCCAGGCTTTTATTTTCTGTTCCGTCGTCCCCGCAATTTTCCACCGGTTCTTTTATACCAATGGAAGCGATGCGGATACTACTTCCTGTGGAAACACCGCCTTCAAGCGGCACGCTGAACTCATACGGATTATCCGAAAGAAACTCCTCCCCCCGGTTAAAAAAATAAGCAAGTGTTCCGATGAGTTTTGCCGGCACGGTGCTGCTGAATGTTACCACGGTCTTCCATTCCGCAGTCCCGTTCACCAATTGAACGGTTCCTTTTGAAAAAAGAGAAGAAGGTACAGCCTCGATATTCGTTCCGCCCGAAAACTTCCCGGCCACAACCGAAGAATCGGAAAAACGGATGCTGACCGATTGGGCGCCATCCAGGTCCTGCCCCGGGGCATATAAACTGCTGCCGGCCACGGCCGGTGCTGTGAAGATCAGTTCGTATTTTTTTTCGCTGATCTTTTTACTGCTGACATTCCATTTGAAAACCGGGGTCATGGAATCTGCCTGGGAGTAGGAAGCATATCCCGGCATTAAAAAAACAAGCAGGTATAAAAGTCGTAAATGTTTGATCATGATGGTGGTTACAAAAAAGGGTTCACCTGAAGAACCCGTTGCTGCCTGGTTTCAATCGCCGTTTATTTAAGCGCCAGGTTGAATGTTACCTTTTTCGAAGGCAGGCATTTCTTATCGTCACAGGTCTGGTATTCTACTGAGCCGCTTATGTTGGTTTTTGCCGCTGTTTTCATTTTTATTTTCTGCACAAATTCCAGCTGATCCGAATATTGATGGGCAGATATTTTCAGCCGCTTGTCGGTATATACTTCCATCTTCCCGATTTCCTTTGCTTTGCCATCCAGGCTAACCAGTGGATTGGGGTTGAATACAATGGTGGTTGGATTGATGATGGCATCTGCAGGCTGGGTCTGGGAATACAGGTGCCAGTTTACCTGGATATTGGCACTCATGTGCACTTCATAGGTCTTTGCATCGATCTTTTTTGTGCTGAAGGTCCATTTCACCGGGTCGGCAGGTTGTGCCTTCGACATGTTGCAGAACGACAGGATGATCAATGTTCCGATGATCCGTTTCATGTACATTTTATTCATACCCAAAATTACGGAATTGTATACGACGCAGATGTCGGCGTAAAGACGTTTTGAAAGGTATTTTGTTAATTAATTCCAAATAAGTGATTGAATACCTGTCGCCCATCTTCGTTGCCCAGCAGGCTGCTGCAGGCTCTTTCCGGGTGAGGCATCATGCCAAATACATTTCTTTCCTTATTGCAGATGCCGGCAATATTGTGCAGGGCTCCGTTGGGGTTGGCAGCCGCATTAACGTGCCCGTTTTCATCGCAGTACCGGTAAATAATCTGGCGGTGCATTTCCAGTTGTTCCAGCGTGGTATTGTTGGCAAAATACCTTCCTTCGCCATGGGCTACGGGTATCTTCAGCGCCTGCCCTCCTTCTGATGCGCCTTCCTTCATAAAAATATTTTTACACACAAACTGCTGGTGGCTGTTGCGCAGCAAAACACCCGGCAATAACCCGCTTTCGCACAGTATCTGGAAACCATTGCAAACACCCAGTACCTTGCCGCCTTTATTGGCAAAGCCAGTCACACTCTGCATCATCGGGCTGAACCGGGCAATGGCGCCGCAACGGAGATAATCACCATAGCTGAATCCGCCGGGCAGTACAATGCAATCTTCGGTTGTAAACCGGCTGATGTCCTTGTCTTTATGCCAGAGTTGGATCACTTCCTGTTGCAGGTTGTCCTGGAGTGCTTCAATCATGTCCCTGTCGCAATTGCTGCCCGGGAAAACCACTACGCCGAATTTCATTTGGTATAATTTGTAGATGAGGTTGTAAGTTGGCACAAAGATAATGAATGTGCCCGATGGGTTACACAAAGTAATTGATCACAATCACAAAGGCCACCATCAGCCAGTGAAGCAGCAACGGAAACCAGGGCTTTGCCGGGTACAGGAAGGCTGCGCCGGAAAAAGCGGCCAGCGGTACGGCACACAATATCCAGTATTCGAACGTATGCGTGGCATTCACAAAGGGAATAAACAGCGCCACCATAAGGTACAGGAAAATGAGGTTCCAGCTTTTGCGGGCCTGTATAAGCTGCCTGCGGAAATTCTGCTGAATAAAAAAGATGCCGATGATGGAAGCCAGCAGTACGATGATAATGGCTGCATAGGCCCAGTGTGTTTGGTCGAACACAGGCATGGTAACTGCAAAACCAGGGAATTTATACCCCTGCCATTTATCGGTTAAGAAAACGATGGCCAGCAGGAAATAATAGGGAGTGATGATGCCCAGCAATGCCATGATCCATTCGGCCAGCTTAAACGGCCGGGTAAGGGCCAGCCCGAAGATGATGAGGGCGGCAAATGCCAGGGATGGAAAATAAAAGAACGTACTGATGCCGATAGCAATACCGATATTGAACAGGGCTGTTTTGGGCGAAGGACTGTTATACAATCCGCTCATTTTGGCCCATACCCATATCAGCAGCGTATTGATGATCAGCGGCGACGACAATACGTTCCACTCCATGAACAGCGATGTAATGAGCAGGTAACTCATGCCGGTGAGGTAATTCGGCCGTTGCATGATGCGCTGGTCATTCACCAGCCTGTTAAAGGTAATGGCCTGCGTAAAAAGCAATACGAATGCTATGGCGGGATAAATTACCGGTAGCCCGGTGCCAACCGGCTGTAGCCATTTGAGCAATGCCTTGTACAGGAACCCGTCTATCTGCTGCGGCTGGGGCACCTGCGGATGCAGGAATACCGGCAGTTTAAGCACCAGCCCGTACAGCAGCAGCAAAAAGTTGTTGTATGAATTATTGGCCTTAAAAATACCGGTCACAAACGGGAAGATTGCGTATGAGTAATTAGTGTACGCAAAAATGAGTATTTATTATTACTTCATGAAAACTGTTTGCCGGGAGATGATTGCATTTCTTAAAAATCAATCCGGGCAAAACTGAGATTGCCCCGCCGTGAGCAGGGAATGATCAGCTGCCGGGCACCTACCTGTTTGCTGAGGCCGGGCATGAATTCATATCCACGTTCCTGGCTTTTCAAGGTGGGGTTACGTTTGACGGAACCATCGGGCAATATGCTTTGGTCGGTGATGATCTGGTTTTTCCGGTCATTATTGAACAGGAAATGAATTTCGCCCGACATGGTCATGGTGGAAAAAGAAAGGAAGCTATCGGTATTGTCGTCAAACTGGTCTTTTTGTATGATGCGGCTCCACTCGATCTTCCCTTCCCTGCTTACACTCAGTACCAGGATGTTTTCATAATAATACCGGGTGCTTTCCCGGTAGCTGCCCAGCGGGCGGTAATACCCGGTGTATGGGTTATAATAATTATACCCCGATGACGGGTAATAGGGACTGTACAGGTAGTCCCAGCGGTTCCACGAACTGGAACTGCTGCGGGTGTCGCTGGTAAAATCTTCGGCTGTAAGCAGGTAGCCGCCGTCGCGTTTAACAATCACCTGCCTTATAAAAAAATCATCAAAGGCATAACGCAGCTGTCCGCTTCGTTTGGCTTCGTCACGAAGCTCATCAGCAAATACGGCAAACTGAGATATGGTTGTTTTGGCCGTGGTCTTGTCCCACAGGCAGATAAACAGTCCTTCAATATTACCGCGGTTCTTTTTATAATAAAAGGTATTGATAATATAGCGGCTGTTCAGGTTGTCGATCTTCAGTTTCACATTGTCGATGTATTTACCTTCCAGGTCGATGGTTTCATACGTGAACTTATCCAGCAGGGCAGGCTTGTTTACCAGTTCCAGTGAGCTACTGTTGTCCCTGAAACCCGATTGCCGTTCATGGGTAAACACCAGTGATCCGTCGTTGGCCAGTGAAAAATTATCATAGCCCTCCCGCCGTTCGTTGTAGTCGGTTACGAGCCTTCCCTTGCTGAGCAGTGTGAGGTCTTTGTCGAACAGCAACGTCACCATATCGTACCGCTGAAAGCGTGTCTGGATCTTGAACACCATGATACGCTGCCTGTCTTCGCTGTGAATGAGCGAATAGATCTTGTTATCGGTCATCACCGGTATCCGGGTGCTGTCGATCTCAACCGGGGTGGTAAGCTTTTCCACTTCGGCATTCATCTTAACGGCCATGCAATGAATGATGCTGTTCTTCTGGTACTGGTATACCATGTAAAAATGATCGGCATAGGCCACAAAGTCGATGTTATAGGTACGGGAAGGAACAAAGTCGAGGTTCACGTTTTTAATCGTGTTCATATCCTGGTCGTACATGGTGATCCGGTGGTTGGAACGGATGTTTTTATACACCAGTATCTTATTGCTGAATTTACCGATGATCTCAAAATTAACGTCCTCAATGTTTTCCCGGTCGGCATCCGAAAAACTGATATTCTGGGCAGAAAGAAAAACAGGAACCGATAAAAGGAAAATAACAAAAGATAGACAAGCCCGTTTCATGCGGTAAAACTTTGATACTAAAGTTACGATTTAAAACACAATGGAAGTAAATTACACCGAACAGGATGTGTCTTGTTTTGTTTTTACATAACACATCCGCATTTTTACATAATGGCTACTATTTTAATTACAGGCGGTACCGGACTTGTCGGTAAAGCGCTTACTAAAAAACTCCTGCGGGCCGGTCATAGCGTGATCGTGCTTACCCGGAAAGTTCCGGTTGTTACATCCATCCCGGGTATCCGTTATGCCTCCTGGGATATTGACCGGAAAGCAATAAGCCTGGAAGCCCTGCAGCAGGCCGATCATATTATTCACCTGGCCGGCGCCGGTGTAGTGGATAAAAAATGGACCCCTGCCTACCAAAAAGAAATTCAGGACAGCCGCATCGAAAGCAGCCGGCTGCTGGTTGACACCCTCCGGCAAAACAGACACGGGGTAAAAAGTATCATCAGTATGAGCGCCATCGGCTGGTACGGTGCCGACAAAGACCCGTCACGGTCTTTTGAAGAAACAGATCCGTCGGATACAAATTTTTTAGGTGAAACCTGCCGGCTCTGGGAAGAAAGCATAAGCCCGGTCGCTGAACTCGGAATCCGGCTGGTAAAGCTGCGAACCGGTATTGTACTCGATAATGAAGGAGGGGCGCTGGCTGAATTTAAAAAACCATTGCGTTTCGGCGTTGCCGCTATCTTAGGAAACGGCAAACAAATAATAAGCTGGATACATATTGATGACCTCTGCCGCATGATGATGCATGCCGTGGAGCAGCAAAACCTGCAGGGAGTTTTTAATGCCGTGGCCCCGGTCCCTGTGAACAACCGCACACTTACGCTCACGCTGGCAAAGTTGATGAGGGGACGGTTATATGCAGCCGTGCATGTGCCTTCTTTTTTATTAACGCTCATCCTCGGTCAACGAAGCGTGGAAGTATTAAAAAGTGCCACGGTAAGCTGTAAAAAAATACAGGATACAGGTTTCCGGTTTACCTACCCCGGTATTGAAGATGCATTGAAAAATTTAGTGGGTAAACAGGTCAGGTCTTAAGATCGGCCTTGCGGAAATAACTGATGATCACGTAAGCGTATATAGCAATGTATGTAAAGGCCGCTACTACCAGGGTATAATCCGCCACGGTTCTTTTCTCCAGTATCTTCGGTTTAAAGGGATTGGGCACCAGCGAATCCACTGCTTCCAGCGGCATGTAATAACCAACCTGGCTTTCCTTCAGCGTGAATATCAGCCACAGCACGTTATCAATGATGCATACAATGGCAAAATAAACAATGATGGACAGTCCCGTGCGTTTGATCAGAATGGCCACCAGGAAAGCCAGCGACAGGTACAGGGTTGCCATCAGTGCAAAATAGCCCACGTACTTTATCCCAACAAACATCTTGTCGGTGGAAGGAGAAAAAGCGACGCCCACCACCAATCCCATGATAAAGATCAGCAGCGTGCTTACCATCACAAAAAACACCAGCAGCGAAAATTTTGCTTTCAGGAAATCCATGCGACTCCAGCCATCGATAATGTTCTGGCGATGCGTACGGTACTGCACTTCATTGGTGATGAGCAGGATGAACAGCATGCCGATGAGCACAAAGAACAACCCGCCCATCCAGGCAGAGGCATGCCAGGCTCTCGGAAACACAAACGGGGCATCCAGCAGCGCCTTCAGTAAATTCTCTTCCATTGTTTTGGCATCGTTCATCCGCTCCATGTATTTATACGCAGAGAGGTAAAAAGCAACGGGAAAGAAGATGACAAAGGCTGCAAACAATACCCAGAACGTGCGGTATGTTTTTATTTTAAGCCATTCTATTTTAAACAAACGAAGCATGCGTGGTGATGTTTTGATTTAGCGGTCGCTTTGCCGGCCGGTGATTTCCAGGAAGCGGGTTTCGAGTGATTTTCTTTTTACATTCAGTTTGCCGAGCACCATGCCTTTCTCAAAACAGAATTGATTGACCTGTTCGGCGGTGATGCTGTCCGGACAGATAATCTCAAGCCCATTCTCTGTTTGTGTAATGCTGTCCAGTCCGGGCAGCTGCTGCAAAATATTTTTCAGCCTGGCATTGTCTGCTGCACTCAATTCGATTAAGATGCTTGCCGCATTGCTTGTTCCGGATGTGTTGAGCACTTCTGCCACCGAGCCAACGGTTTTCAATACACCCCGCTGTATAATGGCCACATGCGTACATACTTTTTCCACCTCATCCAGTATATGACTGGCCATGATGATGGTTTTGCCCTGGCGGTGCAGGTCTTTAATCAGTTCCCGTATCTCGGCTATGCCGGCGGGATCGAGACCATTGGTGGGTTCATCAAACACGAGGATGTCGGGATCTCCCAGCAAACAGGAGGCGATGGCCAGCCGTTGTTTCATCCCCAGCGAATAGGTATTGAATTTTGACCGGCGCCGTTCGTGCAGGTTCACGATCTGTAATACTTTATCAATATCTTCTTCTCCGTGGCCTTTGATCCTGGCAGCAATGCGCAGGTTGGCTTCGCCACTCAGGTAATGATAGAAGTTGGGCGTTTCCAGCAGCGTACCAATCTTACGCCGCATAACATCATGGGCTTCATTACCGGCCCATGCATAGCTGCCGCTGCTTACTTTCAGGATATCCATCACAATGCCCAGCAGGGTGGTTTTGCCACTGCCATTGGGTCCTAATATCCCGAATACCGTTTGAGGGGGAACCGCAAAACTTACGTTGTTCAACGCTTTTACTGAACCGTAATTCTTGGAGAGATTTTCAATACTGAGTACTGCCATGGCTATAATGAATCGGGTATGAAGATAGCAGAATTTTCTCAGGCACTCACAGGAATGTGTTTTTCGTGCCAGGTGGATGTAAAACCACCTATCATGGCCAGCCCGTTTTGATCAAAGGAAAGCTGATCAAGTCGAAGTTCTTCAATGTCGCTTTGCAGCACTTTGCGGGTAAACGGATTGAGGGTTCCTCCCTTTTGCCCGGGAGGAGCAGCGGGGTCATATTGAAACGGCGGGTCCACCAGGGTACCGCGGGGATACATGATGCCCGGCGCTCCCCGGCCCCGTATATCCAGGTTATGCGGGTGATCGAGCCCAAGTGTGTGGCCGAATTCATGGGCAGCCGTGGTGGAATTGTTCAGCAGGTTCTCGAGTTTGAAATACCCGGTGTTGGAATTAAGCCCATCCACAAATGAGATATTGCCGTTGGCATATTCTTCAATACGGAAATAATTGTTGCGGGGATTTGTGTTGGTAAATACCTCTTCGGGGGTGAGTGCCGGCTGATGGATACCCCTGATATCAAACCGCACCTGGTACCGCTTTTTCGAAAACCAGCCACTCCGGATCTGTACCGAAGCGCCTGGCTGGTTCCAGTGATCTTCCACGTCTTTGGCGATCTGCATGCTCAGTTCCCCGGTGGCGGCATCACCGTAAAAAATCAATTCGGCATGAATGATCAGGAGGTTTCTGTCCCGTTGCAGTTCTGCTTCTCCCATTTAGATTCGTTTACCTGTGGTGGCTGTTTGGTTTCTTTAACCTGGTCTGACGGGGTGTCCGACCAGGCATCAATTCCTCAATGGCTTACCGCTCTTCAGTACGCTCTGTATCCTTTCGAG
>DMRT01000250.1 GCA_003455235.1 Chitinophagaceae bacterium | reverse complement strand
CTTTAAAGCGAATTTTGATAACGGCCTTCCGTTTGAAGTAAATGGCGTGATTAAAAAGCAGGAAACAGGCGAAGTGCTGGTGCCGCTGACCAGCACACACGACGGCATGGGCCGGTTCGACCTGGACATTGAGCCCGGCAGTAAATACTATGCCGAGTGGACCGATCAGAAAGGCAATACCATGCAAACATGGATTCCGGAAGCACAAAAAACGGGCATATCACTCAAGCTCACCGTTCAGAAAGACAAACTTTTTTATAACCTCATTAATAAAACCGGTTCCGATTCGCTGCATGTGCTCATGTATATGTACCAGAAAATATTTTACCGGAATAACCTCGTGGTACTGCCGGGTGAACCCTTCACAGCGGCGGTACCGTTAAGCACCCTGCCATCGGGCGTGGCACAACTCACCGTATTTGATGCCAACTGGCAACCGGTTGCCGAACGGATTGCTTTTGTAGATAACAAAAATTACCGCATTACCAGCCAGGTAAATACTAAGTCGGTCAAACTGCAGAAAAGAGGCCGCAATGAACTGGAGATTGAAGTGATGGATACCATACCGGCCAACATGTCGCTCAGTATTACGGATGCAGACATGAATGCTGCGGAAACTGCAAACAGCATTATCAGCGGGTTGCTGCTGCAGGGAGATATCCGGGGATACATTCACAATCCGGCCTATTATTTTACCGATACCGCCGGTGCTGCCCAGAAAGCAGCACTCGACCTGGTAATGATGACCCATGGATGGCGCCGCTACAACTGGAACATTATGGCGGCACAAAAAATGCCGGAAATAAAGTCCGCCGTAGATGAATACCTCGGCGTGTACGGACAGATCGGTAAAGAAATGCTTGAGAAAATGGATCCGAATGAACAGGTAAACCTGATTGTGAAAACAATTGACAGTACCAATACCTTTTATTCCCTCAAACCCGATAAGGCAGGGCTTCTCAAACAAACCAACCTCGTGTTTTATGATTCCGCCCGGGTTTATTTTTCGTTCAATAAAAATAAAGAGAACAACAAACAGATCGCATTCAGCAAATTCAATTTCACGTACCCGGCTATGTATTCCATACAAAATGCGGGCAGCCTGCTGGCGCCGGATACTGCCGGAACACTGCTTACTGCGGCACAAGCTGTCTTTAAATATCATAACAGCAACAACGGGATAAAAACATTCAACGAAGAAAAAACGCTGGAAGGAGTTACCGTGAAAAGCGGGGGATGGCGAAACTGGAAGAACGACCCCCTGCTGAAGATGGATGAGAAATATGCCAGCGGTATGTTTATAGGAGGATCATTGGGTTATTCCCTCGATGTGGTGCATGATGAAAAATCATGGACTAAAATAGATATATACAATTATATACGGGGTACCATACCCGGGCTCATTATCGGGAATTTCAATCTTACATCCGGCCGGTCATTGGCATACCGGGATAAATCGGTACTGGTATATATTGATGAACATGAAATGACCACCAGCGATCTCGAAAGTCTGAGCCTTTCCCAGGTGGCCTATATAAAGTTTATTCCAAATTTCATGGGTAAGGGTGCCGATGCCGGTGGAGGGTCGATGAATCCCGCTTTATCGGTATATACCCGTAAAGGCGATGACCTGATTGACCGCAGACCTACGGATAAAGACCTGGGCTCGGTAAAGATTGCGGGTTATACTCCCGTGAAGGAATTTTATTCGCCCGATTATTCACAAACCAATGCCAATGCCGGAACCGATGCCCGCAGCACCCTGCTGTGGATGCCTTATGTGTTAACCGATGCAAAGACAAGGAGGATACCGGTGGTGTTTTACAACAACGATTTCACCCGCCGTTTCCGGGTGGTACTGGAAGGCATTAATGAAGAAGGAAAAATGCTGCATATCGAAAAGATCATTCAATAAGGATCTCCTGCATTAATAATCATTACCGGTTTTTGGTTTTGTCACCGGCTTCTTTGATTTATCATCGGCCGCCGCCGGGGCAGGGACATTGTTCCCTTTTTTATCATCCGGCTTTTTTGATTTGCCCGTATCGGTCCTGGGTATTTCACTTTCGATGCCGATATTGGTGGTTGCCTGTGAAGGATTAAACTGGTAATCACTTTCAGTACCGTTTCCTACATCATCTTTGGCACTGTCGTTGGCGATCATTACTTCCCATTCATTATCGGCTGACAGTATATCATTTTTAAGGTTGGCAGGTACGGGGAACTCTTTTATTTTACCATAGCCCAGTTTACCATCGGCATATACCTTACTCATGAACAAACCCCATTTTGGAAGCGCCAGTTCATTACCACCGGAGGTACCTGCATAGATACGGATGAAGGGATCTTCGCAACCCACCCAGGTACCGGCGAGCAGTTCGGGGGTGTAACCGATGAACCAGCCATCGGCGTTGTCGTTGGTGGTACCGGTTTTTCCGGCTTTCTGAACGGGTATATTGTAATTGTTGAGTGAATGGGCGGTACCAAACTGCACCACGCCCTGCATCATTTTCACCATGGTATAAGCCGATGCTTCACTCATTACCTGTTTTGTTTCGGCGGTGAACTGAGCCAGTACATTCCCGTTTTTGTCTTCGATCCGGGTAAGCAGGATGGGCTCAATATTATAACTGTTGTTGGGGAACATGCTGTACGACTGCAGCATTTCCAGCATGGGAACTTCGGCAGAGCCCAGGGCAAGCGATATGTATGGCGGCAACTGCGATTTGATGCCGCATTCCTTGGCAAATTCAATCACCCGCTTTACGCCCACCAGGTTGGTAAGGCGCACCGAAGCGGTGTTCCTTGATTTGGCCAGGCAAATACCCATGGGACCCCCGCCGCCGCTGAACGTACGCATTTCTTTTCCGTATTGCACCAGTCCGCCCGGTATCTCGGTATTGGCATTATACCCTGCGTCTTCAACAGCCAGTGAATATATGAGCGGTTTGATGGTGGAACCCACCTGCCTTTTGGTGGTGATGTGATCAAATTTGAACCATTTGAAATCAATACCGCCCACCCAGCATTTTACTTCTCCTGTTTTTGGGTCCATGGCAGCAAAAGATGTCTGCAATATGTTCTTATGATACTTGATGGAATCGAAAGGAGTCATCACGGTATCTTTCTCCCGTTTTGCATTCCACGCAAATACTTTCATCTTCACCGGCACGTAAAACGATTTTTTGATGTCTTCTTCTTTTATATCCTCTTCTTTCATATTCTTCCAGCGTTCGGTGTACCGGAAGGCCGCTTCGATGGTGTTCTCATGGCCTTTCCACATTTTGTCGCCGTTCGCTTTCATGATCTGGTCGAGCTTTTTTTGTATTACGGGCATGTGCTGCACCACGGCTTCTTCGGCATACTGCTGCATGCGTGAGTTGATGGTGGTGTAAATGCGCAGTCCATCGCGGTACAGGTTATAAGGCTCACCGGTTTTTGGGTTCTCGTGTGTTTTGCACCACTCTTTCAGTTTATCGGCCAGTACGGCCCGGAAATAAGGGGCAATACCCACGTTCTCGTCTATTTTTTTGAAATAGGTGATCAGGGGTTTTGCCTTCAGCTTTTCGCCCTGCTCCGGGGTTAAAAAATGCTGTTTGCAAACCACCATCTGGTTGATCACGATATTGCGGCGGTTGATGGAAGCAGCCTGCCGGGTAATGGGGTTGTATATAAATCCTTTCAGCATGCCTACCAGTACGGCGGCTTCTTCTATTTTAAGATCTTTCGGTTCTTTCTGGAAATACGTACGGGAAGCATTGCGGATGCCGTACACATTGCCCCAGGGCGCCCGGTTCAGGTAAAGGGTGATGATCTCTTCTTTGGTGAAGTTCCGTTCCAGCTTTACGGCCACTATCCATTCTTTCATCTTGTCCAGTACCCGCTTGATGATATTTCCTTTTCCCTGCTTCAGCATCATTTTGGCCACCTGCTGGGTGATGGTGCTGCCACCTCCACCAGAACCCAGCGTGAACAAGGCACGGGCCACCGCTTCGGCATCAATGCCGGAGTGTTCATAAAAACGTTCGTCTTCGGTGGCAATAAGGGCGTTTATCACGTTGGGGGAGATCTCGCTGTACTTTACTTCACTGCGGTTTTCGGAATAATACTTACCCATCAGTTCGCCATCGCCGGAATAGATCTCACTGGCCAGGTCGGCTTCGGGATTCTGCAATTGTGTTACGGAAGGCATTTTGCCAAACAACCCGAAGTTGGCGCAGAGGAACATCAGCAGCACGAATAAAAAACCGCTGAAGAAAACACGCCATAAAATCTGAATAGAACGTTTCATAGAAAAGCTGAATTATTTTGATGGATCATGAATGGGGCCCGGAAAAGGAGGCATCATTTCATAAAACTAGTGAATGCATTTTTTTGTGTACCGGCTGCTGCGTTAAAACTTGTTCGGGAACTGTGTATTTAACAGCATTTTGTAACCGCTGATGTCTTTATTTGTTTTCAGTTTCTGCAGGTTGTCTTCCGTGATGATCACAAAGGAATATTTGGCCGCAGGCAACCAGGATACTTCCGAAGGAGCATCCCGCCTGATCTTATCGTAATACTGCATGGCCGTATTGGCATCGGGGAACGAAGAGATCACGAGCAGGCTGCGGTCGGCATCCAGTGCATCTTTGTTGATGCTGATGGTTTGTCCGTAATAATTTTCCCGGTTATAGCGGGTGAAGGCATTCTTTGCTTCGTTCACGTATACCTGGTCCACTTTATCCAGTATCATCAGCACATGATGCGGTGAGGTGAGCGCCATTACAAATGCCCCGCTGCTCAATGGCGGTGCCGGTGTATTGATGCTGTCTTTCTTTGCAGGGGCCGCTGGTTTGGCTGGTGTATTGGTTACCACCGGTACCGGCTTGTCTTTTGCGGCAACGGGCTTATCGTCTTCGGCACGGGTTACCTGCAGTTCAGTCAGGTACTTTTCAATCTCCGCCCTTCGTTTAAGCACGTCAATCATGGTGGCTGCTTTTTCGCGGAGCGGTGAACTGGGATTGTTGGAAATGATCGACTGCAGTCCCTGTATGGCCAGGCTGTCTTCATGATTTTTTACATGCTGCAATGCTTCAATGTAAAGCAGCTGAGGCGTCCAGTAATTTACGCCGTACAGGCTGTCGGCTTTTTTCTTCTCTGCCATTGCCTGTTCATACTTTCCTTCAATGAATAAGGTATAAATATCATCATACAGCTTTGTTACCTGCGGGTTCTTACCCGAAGGGTTTGCAGCGGCCGGGTTGTTCAGTGTCTGGTTCGATTTGCTGTTTGGGAATTTTCCATTCAGCAGGTTCTTGTAATAGTCAGCCTTTGCCTTGTTGTTTAATTTGGTATAACAGAAGTACAGGCCCAGGTAAACCTGGCCATCCAGCAGCCGGTCGGGGAAGCGTTTGAGATAAGCTTCATAGGTATCTGCCGCCAGCTGGTATTCTTCCAGGTCGTCCTGGTACGCACGGGCAAGGGCTACCATATTGTCGGCAACGGTTTCATTGCTGGCTGCCATCTTCTCATCGGTCAACGGAATATCTTTCATCAGGGCATCGTAGCTGATCTCCGTTGGCTGGTTGTTTTTGTTGGCGCTGTCTTTCGGATTGATTGTTGTACCCGGTTGATTTCCGGTACCGGCTGGAACATTGCCACCGGTTTTATCACTCACTGCTTTCCGGCGCCAGTTATCTGCATTGGTGCGGTTGCCCCACTTGCTTTTAAATTCATTGAAGCCTCTTGATTTAAGCGAACTGTTGGCAAAATACCATTCGCCCTTGCTGTTGTTGCCCGCGAAAAGGTCAACAGAAGGTTGATTCTGGTTTGTGCCGGTATAAAATGTGCCGCCTGAACTGCCGTCGTCTTTCAGTCCTTTTTCCTTACGCAGTCTTTTCACAAGCTTTTTTACAAAGTCGTCCCGTTCGGCCGGTTGCAGGGCAGCGAGGCGCTGGAGACTGTCTTCCCGTTCTATATTGCTGATGGCTTCTGCAATTTTGGTAAGGGCATTCTTTCTGTCCTGGATTTTGGCAATCAGTTTATCCATTACCGAGTCGGAGCCGGTCCGCAGGCTGTCGTACATCGAAGCGGCCAGCCGGTATTGCTTACGGCTGTAGGCAATATCCCCCAGTTGTAAATAAGCTTTGTTTCGGTAGTTGGTATTGCTTTCGTTGTATTTAAGGCTTTTATTGAAATAAGTGATGGCTGCATTGGTATCCGGCTTCTGCAGGGCCAGTTGCCCGGCAGAATAATATACGATGTCGCGGTAGGCTTCAAACTTATCCCGGCGGCCCATTTTCAGCAGGTTGCTGATGCTTTTGTCCAGCTCTTTGGGATTGGAGGCGCCCTTCATCATTTTGGCGTCATTCAGTTGGGCATAAATGTCCAGCAGCGGATCCACCGTATGCTTGGATGCTTTGGCATAATAGTCCGACGCTTTGTCGTACGAACCGCTCAGTTCATACAGTTGTGCCAGCAGGAATTCCCAGCGGGCCCTGTCTTGTTTGGTATCGGCAGCACTCAGTGCTTTTTCCAGGTGGGAGGCTGAACTGTCGTAGATGTTTTGTTTGTAAAACCAGTAAGATGTTACTTCATGCAGATCGTTCTGGAGGCGTTTGGGAAGGTTGGGATCATTCTGCAGCGTGTTGATCATACCACCTGCTTCTGCAAATTCTTCCCGTTCGATCATGGTACGGGTAAGCCATATCAGCGCATCGTTGCGGCTGGGGGGCAGGGCGGTTACTTTCTGCAGGATGTTTCTTTTTTCCTTATTGGCAATAGATATTCTATAATTACTGGCTGCGGCATTGGTACCCACGATGCGGTCGTCGTCATCGTTCTTTCGTTTACGGGGAAACAGGTTGTAGTTGATGAACTGGAAGGTGAGCAGCGCAGAGTCAAGATCATTACGCAGGTAATAGGCTTTGCCGATCAGCATGTACATGTTGTCGATCCAGTCATTACGCAGGTCGTGCAGCAGGATGCCTGCGGTGCTGGTGTATATCACCGAATCAAGTTCTGTTTTTTGGGAAGCGGTGCTTTCGAGCGTGAAGGGATAAAAACGGAGCAGGTCGGAATAATCTTCTTTCTGCGACATCTTGGCCCGTTCAATCACGGCGTTCACCCGGTTATTGGCATTGAAATAATAATTGTAGTGGGTGATGTTGTTCTGGTAGAAATTACGCATTGCCGTAAATTTCTTGTCGGCGGTTTTCTCTGATCCCAGTTTCCGGTTCTCGTATTTCTCGGCTTTTTTCTCTTTGCCCAGGATGTCCAATGTCCAGGTGGGTTGAGAAAAAGCAAGTGCCGGGAATAAAATAAATAATATACTAATGAGAAAAGTATCGGTCGTTTTCTTCAGCATGAATCAAAAGGTTGAATAACAAGGCTAAATATCGGTCTTTTTTGGTAAATAAAACAGGCAGCTGACCCTGTTTGCCGTACTTTAATGATTTTTTATAATGAGTGGTGGAAACCCAGGGGAAAGAACCTGCATAAATAACTCAAATGCAGGTTTTAAATTGCTTTTTCGGCTTCATTTATTAATTTTAAGCCTCAAAGGAAATTATGGCAAAACTCCAGGCCGACAGCACTCTGAAACGTCTCCGAAACAGGTACCGGCTGGTGGTTATGAACGAGGATACTTATGAAGAAGTGGTGAAATTTAAGCTGAGCCGGCTGAGTGTATATATGTTTTTAAGCACGGTTTTCGTTGTATTGGTGGGACTGATCATTGCACTCTTGGTGTTTACCCCGCTGAAGTACTACCTGCCCGGGGCAGGATACGGGGATGCCAAACAGATACGGGAGTACAAATTGCTGAAGATGAGGACCGATTCGATGGAAACCCAGCTGAAGTACAAGGACCAGTATTATAACGACCTGAAAAAAGTGCTGCAGGGGAACATGCCGGTTCCGGACACCCACAAACTGGCATTGCCCAAGGTGGAAAAAAGTATAGAGTAATCCGCAATAATTCAAATATCAACTAAAAACCAATTTTATGTTCAATTCCAAATCAAGGTCGGAAGAAATGGCCTCACATGCCAGTACGCTGGTAGGCGCAGGCACCACCATCAACGGCAGTATTGAAAGCAATGGCGATATCCGCATTGATGGTACGTTAAAAGGGAATCTCAAAGCAAAAGCGAAGGTCATCATCGGTACAGATGGCGTGGTGGAAGGAGATATTGAGGGGCAACAGGCCGATATCATGGGCCGGGTAACCGGTAAGATAAAAGTACAGGACCTGCTTTATCTGCATGGTACCACGGTACTGAACGGCGACATCTATGCCGGCAAACTGCAGATAGAGCCAACCGCCGTATTCAACGGCAAATGCAACATGAGCGGGGCCAGTGTGGTTGAATTACCCAGCAGCACCAGCATGGCCAACGCCGTTAATCAATAAAAACAATTCATGAACCCGGGTATTAAGAATGTATTTCCGCTGATCAGCACGTTTCTTATTTTAACAGCGGCAAGTGTGGTATCAAAATTTGTACTGGCCGGCAAAGGCGGTATCGATTATTCGGTATTGATTGCGGCCAGTTGTCTTTTCTTCCTGGTGAGCCTGCTGGTATTCCGCATGCAGTACCGGGCCATGCAGCACAGCAATCCCAATGTATTTGTCCGTAGTGTGATGTCGGGTATGATCATTAAAGTGGTGGTATGCATCGGTGCAGTGGTGGCGTATTATTTCCTCGCCGGGAAGGCATTCAACAAGCCGGCGGTTTACCTCGCCATGATCATCTATATTATTTTTCTCACGGTGGAAGTCCGCACCATCATGAAGCTGAACAAAAGTAAAAATGCCTAAGCAGGAAGCACCGTTATTGCAATTGCAATCTTATCTGCCCCCCGGAACCTTCGACGATGTGCTGTATTACCTGCAGCATTATAAAGTTCACCTTACCATTACCCGCCAGCGCCAGAGTATCCTCGGCGATTACCGGCATGCCTTTGACGGCAGGGCTCACCGCATCAGTGTCAACGGTAACCTAAACCCGTATGCATTCCTGATCACCTTGTTGCACGAGCTGGCTCACCTGTTCACATACGAACAGTACGGGCACCGGGTGCAGGCGCATGGAAAAGAATGGAAGAACGAATTCAGTAAAGTGCTGGCGAAATTTCTGCTGAAAAAAGTTTTTCCAGCCGATATTGAAAAAGCGCTGATGAACACACTGCAGAATCCCGCTGCCAGCAGCTGCGGCGATGAAAAATTATTACGGGTGCTTCATCACTATGATGTAAAGAAGGAGGGAACCCACCTGGTGGAACAGATTCCCGAAGGCGCTCACTTTATCATTAAGGGCGGACGGGTGTTTCAACGGGGAGAGAAGATACGCAAACGGTATAAATGCACGGAAGTAAAAACGGGCAAAGTGTACCTGTTCAGCGCTGTTTACGAGATCAGCCTGGTGCCGGCCTAGTTGATCCAGCGCTGTAAAACCCTTTCATCAGCACTTATTTTTCCCAATACTTTGTAATGGCTCTGTCTCAGTATCCGGTTCACAGAAGCGTTGTCATTTTGTACATTCCGTGTTCCCACAAACGTAGAATGAATGAAATGAATGTCTGATCCGTCGTTGAATATAAAACCGGTGTGATTGTCCAGTCCAACGATGTACAAACCATATCCCTGTTGCCCGACAGCTGCAATGAATTGCTCCAGCGTAACATTGCTGAACCGTGAAATGTATTTCGGCTGAACAAGCGTGGTGATCATATTTTCCGAGGCGCACTGTGCCAGTTTGATGCGTTGCAGCTTCAGCCCGGCATCATGCAGAACGGTGGTAACAAAATAGCCACAGGCAATGCTCCCTTCCTGCGGCTTTTCACTGGTACCATTAAAACTCCATGGCGTACCGATCCAGCCCCGGATGATGGTTCCGGTAACGGTGGACACAAATAGCTTTTCTTTTTCCTGTTTGGATAAGTGTTGCCAGGCTTCCCTGCATCTTTGTTTCAGCAGCCCCACTTGCTTTTTACAGGAGTCGTAGTTGATGACGGGAAAGGAAACAGCCGCCACAGGAATTGCATTGGCTTTCTGTTGCGGTGAAGTACCTCCACAGCCGGAAATGAGCAGGAATACAATGACAGGTAACAGGTGGTTCATCTTCTGAATGAGTCATCAGATGCCGTCGGGAGAAAAATCCATAAACCTACCGGGTAAGATCTTTGATCATCCATACATCACAGCCGGTATGCCCGCTGTTGCCCAAGGCACCCGGCAGGTAAATGAAGCCGTGTTTTTCATACAAGGGAATGGCGATGGTGAGTTCGGGCATTGTTTCCAGGTACAT
>DMRT01000126.1 GCA_003455235.1 Chitinophagaceae bacterium | reverse complement strand
CTTTGCCTTGCCGGGAATCCAGTCGGGCATTTTTTTGAGCACCCGGATTACTTCTTTATTAAATACATCACCGCCATCCTGGGTAATCTTAAAACTCTGTAGTTTACCTTCATACCCCACCACAAAGCTCACTTTCACATTCACAAACTCTCCTTCCGTCATCGGCTCGGGGTTGTTCAGGTGCCGGCGCAGGAAGTTCAGCAATGCTTCTGTTCCACCGGGAAAAGTGGGAGGTTCGTCCACCTCACCCAGGCCAATTGGTACTGACCTGTCGGGTTTGGCTGGCGCTGATACTCCGGGTCCCGGATCGGCAGGTTGAACAGGCGGAGTGGATATACCGGGCTCAACAGGGCGAAATGTGGTATTGCTGATAATGTCTTTATCGGTGATACCCACGATTGAATCTGCCTGGGTGGAGTCTTTCACAATCTGAAAACTGGAAACCAGTTTACTGCTCTGCAACGGTTGTTGCGGCTGCTTTACTTCCGGTTTCGGTTGTTCCTGTTTTGGTGGATCCTCTTTTTTCTGCTCCACCTTTGAAAGCTGGTTATCATCCATGGCATATACCCTCGCCTCAATTCCCTGTTTGCGTGCCGGTATCAAACTGATGCCCGCAAAAGCCGCAGCCACCAGCAGCATGATGCCAAGTGAATATTTTAACCTGCCAGGGTAAAGCTTACGTAAAACATACGCACCATAGGCCTTGTTTCTTTTTTCGAAAATGATATCAAGGATATCTGTTTTCAGAATCAAATTGCTGTTCATAATCGTTGGTTTTGAAGTCAGGAAATAATTTCAAAACCGGCGCCGTGTTCGGTAATAAGATGTGTTTGTTTACCAATTCCATAAACTGGCTCTTATCTTTGCGCCATGAAAATTCTGATGGTATGCCTTGGTAATATCTGCCGCAGTCCGCTCGCAGAAGGGATCCTGCAGCAAAAAGCAGAGAGGGCGGGACTGGGCTGGCATGTTGACAGCGCCGGCACCAACGGGTATCATACCGGGGAGCCGCCGCATCACCTGAGTATAAAAGTGGCCAAAGAAAACGGGATCGATATCAGTAAACAGCGGAGCCGTAAGTTTACAGCGGCTGATTTTGATAACTACGATATCATTTATGCCATGGCTGCCGATGTGCTCGCCGACATTAAACAGATCAGCCGCCATCAATTCGATGCAACTAAAGTAGATTTGTTTCTGAATGAACTGTACCCGGGGCAAGACAGAGAAGTACCCGATCCCTGGTATGGACCGGAACCGGGATATCATGAGGTATTTGCCATCATTGATGAAGCATGCAGCAGTATTGTAAAAAAGTATTCAAATCAAACTATAAATGAGTAAACCATCCATACCGCAGGGAACCCGTGATTTTTCTGCAGACGTTGTGCGGAAGCGGAATTATATTTTCTCCACCATCAAAAACGTTTTTGAGTTATACAGTTTTGAACCGCTGGAAACGCCTGCCTTTGAAAACCTGGAAACATTGATGGGCAAATATGGGGAGGAAGGAGACAAACTCATCTTCAAAATACTCAATAATGGCCTCGATAACCCTGATAAAGAAAAGCAGGTCCGAGAAGATTTTGAAAAAATATTGCAAGGAAAAAACACAAAAGGAATTACCGAACGGGCATTGAAATACGACCTTACCATCCCCTTCGCCCGCTACGTGGCCATGAACCATAACAAACTTACGATGCCCTTCAGGCGTTATCAAATTCAGCCGGTATGGCGGGCCGACCGGCCCCAAAAAGGCCGCTACCGTGAGTTCACCCAGTGCGACGCCGACGTGGTGGGAAGTGTATCGCTGTTGAATGAAGTGGAACTGGCAAACATTTACCACGAAGTGTTCATGGAACTAGGAATGAAGAATTATGAATTAAGAATCAACAGCCGGAAGATATTAACAGCACTGGCTGAACTGTGCGGCGGAGCCGATAAGATGATTGACATCACCATCGCCATTGACAAACTGGATAAGATCGGGTTAGAAAAAGTAAAGGAAGAACTGCAGCAACGGGGATTAAACGAAGAACAGGTTAACATCATTGAAAACTATCTCAACATTACCGGAAGCAATGAACAGAAACTATCGGCCATCAAATCACTGATCGGTTCTCTCGAAACCGGCAGGCAGGGAGTTGAAGAAGTGGAATTTGTTTTCGCACAAACAAAAAACACCAGCCTTATCATCGATTTCACCTTAGCCAGAGGTTTGAATTACTACACCGGTATCATCTTTGAAGCTAAGGCTCCCCAAGAAGTAAAGATGGGCAGTATCGGCGGCGGCGGTCGCTATGACGACCTTACCGGTCTGTTCGGCGTACCCAATATTCCGGGTGTAGGCATCTCTTTCGGGGTAGACCGTATTTACGATGTGCTGGAAGAACTGAACCTGTTTCCGGGTAATTTACAGGTAAGCACCAAGGCTCTCTTCTTTAATATGGGCGATGCCGAAAGCCGCTTTGCGTTCGGCATTATGCAGCAGGTACGCAGCAAGGGTATCGCCTGCGAATTATATCATGAAGCGGCGAAAATTGGAAAACAATTCACCTACGCCGAAAAGAAGAACATACCATTTGCCGTAATCATCGGAAGTAAAGAAATGGAAGAGAAGAGCTGCCCGGTCAAAAATCTTTCCAGCAGTGTACAGGAAATGGTAACATTTGAAAGGCTGGCTGATTATCTGAAAAATCTATAACCCCAAACATTATTTGTTTTCCAAATCAAACGTCAGCCTGAACGTGTAAAAGGCGGGCCAGTACCCGAGAATAATTTTAGCTGGAGATTAATTGAACGCTTATACGCCTTCATAAATAACAGCTGCACCTTGCCCTACTCCCACACACATTGTTGCCAGCCCATACCTTCCTTTTCTTCTTTTTAATTCATGCAGCAACGTGGTGGAGATGCGTACACCGCTGCAGCCCAGCGGATGCCCGAGTGCAATGGCACCGCCATTTACATTCACTT
>DMRT01000113.1 GCA_003455235.1 Chitinophagaceae bacterium | reverse complement strand
TGCTGATGGTATCCATCAGCACCACGTGATCATCCACCCCGGTGAGGTGCATGGCGCTGGTATGTCTTCCTTCATAGCAAAACTCCCGGTATGCTTCATCGGCAAATAAATAGAGATTGTGTTTTATGATGAGCTGTTTCAGCACTTCCATCTCCGCTGCACTGTATAAATAACCGGTAGGGTTGTTGGGGTTGCAGATTACAATGGCCCTGGTTTTCGGGGTAATCACTTTTTCAAAATCTTCAATCGGCGGTAGGGCAAAACCGGTATCGATGGACGAAAAGATCGGCTTTACCGTAACACCCGCTTCTACGGCAAAGCCATTGTAGTTGGCATAAAACGGTTCCGGTATGATCACTTCGTCGCCGGCATCCATACAGGCCATAAACCCGAAGATGATGGCTTCGCTGCCGCCGGTGGTAATGATCATCTGTTCGTGGGTAACGTCGATGCCTACTTTTTTATAATACTGCGCCAGTTTTTTCCGGTAGCTTTCGTTACCGGCGCTGTGGCTGTATTCCAGCACCTTGAAATCACTTTTCCGTACGGCATCCAGGCAGGCTTTCGGCGTTTCAATGTCGGGCTGGCCGATATTGAGGTGGTATACCTTGATTCCTTTCCGCTTGGCAGCTTCTGCATACGGAACTAATTTTCGGATGGGGGAGGCGGGCATTTGCTGGCCCCGGTTACTTATTGTTGGCATGGCACAAATATAGGATGGAAAGATGATACCGGATACCGTGTACCAGATACTGGATGCTGGTCATTGATCTCTGCAAACTACAAACTATAAATCTGAAACCTCCGATCCCAACTTCAAACCTCAATCTTCAAACCCTTACTTTTGTACATGCCCAATTTTACAGCCAGCAGCCGCATCATTGTTACCTGCAGCAACCGCCTTGCTCCTTACCTGCAGATGGAAGTGGAAGAACTCGGTTATAAACCGAAGCGGGTGTTTAAAACCGGCGTTGAATTAAAGGGTACGCTGCTCGATTGTATAAAACTGAACCTGAACCTCCGCTGTGCCAGCCAGGTGTTATATTCCCTGAATGAATTCAAAGCATTTAATGCCGATGACCTGTATAAAACCCTTCTCCATTATCCCTGGGAAGATGTGATGGAAGCGAATGGCTATTTTTCCATCAGCAGCAATGTGCGTAACGAAACCATCAATAATTCATTATTCGCCAATGTAAAAGTGAAGGATGCCATAGTTGACCGGTTCCGGAACAATACCGGCGGACGTCCTAATTCCGGGCCGGAACTTGACCGTACCGTCATTCATCTTTACTGGAACGACATCACGGCCGAAATTTTCATTGATACATCCGGCGAAACGCTGTCGAAACACGGTTACCGGAAGATTCCGGGTAAGGCCCCCATGCTGGAGTCGTTGGCAGCAGCTACCTTGCTGGCAACAAAGTGGGACCGGCAGTCGCCGGTTATCAATCCCATGTGCGGCTCAGGAACCATTGCCATTGAAGCAGCGCTGCTTGCCAGCAACCGGAGGCCGGGCCTGCTTCGGCCGAACTATGCGTTCATGCACCTGGTAGGATATGAAGAAGATTTTTATGAAAAGGAATTCAGGAAGCTGGAAGAACAGGTAAAAGAAATACCCGGACTGATGATCATCGCCACCGATATCAGCGAAGACGCAGTGAATATTTCCCGGATCAATGCGGGTATCGCCGGGGTGGAAGAGTACATAGAATTTGCCGTATGTGATTTTGAAGAAACAACTGTTCCGGATGATGCCGGAGGAATTGTTTATTTCAATCCAGAATACGGCGACCGGCTGGGTGTGGAAGCAGAACTGGAGGTCACCTACAAACGCATGGGAGATTTTTTAAAGAAAAAATGCAAGGGATATTTCGGGTATATTTTTACCGGCAACCTGGAGCTGGCAAAAAAGATCGGGTTGAAACCCAGCCGCCGTATTGAATTCTTCACCAGTAAAATTGATTGCCGCCTGTTCGAGTATGAACTGTATAGCGGAACGAGGAGAAAAGAGAATAATCTTTAAGTGATTGGAATGAGCAGGCAGCTGCAGGTACTTTTCTTCTCATTCGTCTTCAAAAGAGTTTACAAGTTCGCAGGGCCTTAGAAAGATTCAATGACCGAATGTCCACTACCTAACCGATCATCCGGTAAACCGTCCACTTCTGCGAAGCAGGAACTATATAAGGTGCAATGGCCTCACTGAATTGTTTGAATTGGGGCTGACCCATTTCACTCAGTGCTTTTTCAAAATCGGCCAGTGACTCAAAAAGGTATTCGTCTACAATGTGCGAAGGAGATTCGCCGATGTGTCCAACACTCAGCCGGTTTACCGAATGTTTAAAATGAGAGGACCTGAATTTTTCGGCACCCCAGGCCTTAATGATGTCGAGCGCTTCTTTTTGTTTGCCAAAGACAATGTCGATGGTCCATACACAGTTGTACATACTGAACGGTTTATGTTGAAGATGCAGGTGATAAGATACTGTATATCGTTAGCAGATACTGGATCGCGGTAGTTACAAGTATTAAAATAGATGTTGTTCTGGCAGTAACCAGCATCTACGCCTTCCCTTTATTCCTTATATACACCAGCTTAATGCCTGCCCTGTCGGTTTCTTTCCGGTCGATCTCTATCGTTGGGATAGAGCGGATGAGTGCGGTTAATTTCTGGAAGCCATAATTCCGCGGATCAAAATTGGGCTGTTTTTTCAGCAGCAGGTTACCCACATCGCCGAGGAAGGCCCAGCCGTTTTCGTCGGCCAGGTCATCGATGCTGCTGGTGATGAGCTTGATGGTTTCTTTGCTGAGTTTATCTACCGAAGCTTTACGAATGGGTTTGCTGGCCTTTGTTTTAACGGCTGTTTTTTCTTCTTCTTCAAAAGCCGGGATGATCTCCATGTAAATGAATTTATCGCAGGCCACGATGAAGGGATTGGGCGTTTTCTTCTGCCCGATGCCGTATACTTTCATGCCGGCTTCCCGAAGCCGCAATGCCAGGCGGGTGAAATCGCTGTCGCTGCTTACGATGCAGAACCCATCCACCTTACCCGAATACAGGATGTCCATCGCATCAATGATGAGTGCGCTGTCGCTTGAATTCTTCCCGCTGGTGTAACTGTATTGCTGTATGGGGGTGATGGCATTTTCCAGCAGCACATTCTTCCAGCCCGAGATGGTGGGCCGGGTCCAGTCGCCATAAATCCGTTTAAAGGTGGGTGTGCCGTATTTGGCAATTTCTTCCATCACGCCTTTCACGTTGCTGTAAGGCACATTATCGGCATCAATTAAAACCGCCAGGCGGATGTCTTTTTGTATCTCCATAAAAATGATTCCACACAATATAACTCTTTTCCGGCAGGAAATTTTTACCCTGCCCGTTGCACTTCATCCTCCCGGATGCCCCGTTCATCTCCAATTTTAACCAAATGGTTAAAAATTAATTTGGCCATCCGGATTCCTGTATTAGCTTTGCCGGAATTAACCAAATGGTTAAAAATATGCCCAGACGCAATAAGGATACGGAACAGCTGATCTTGCAGGCGGCCCGCAAAGTATTTATACAGAAGGGGCTGGCGGGTGCCCGCATGCAGGACATTGCCGACCAGGCCGGGGTGAACAAAGCCCTGCTGCATTATTATTTTACCTCGAAGGACAAACTCTTCAACCTGGTGTTTGAGCAGGAGTTCGGGAATTTCTTTTCCAGCCTTGCCCAGGTCATTGCTTCAGACCTCCCCCTGTTTGAGAAAATAGAAAAAGTAGTGATTATCGATATTGAACGGCTGGGCCAGTTTCCCGGCCTGCCCATGTTCGTGCTGAACGAAGTGAGCCGCAACCCCGACGTGATCCTGCGCAGGCTGAAAAATATCCCGGTGGAACAGGTGCTCGGCATCCTCCAGAAACAAATCAATGCCGAAGTGAAAAAAGGAACCATCCGCAAAATAGAAGCCGGGCAGCTCCTGGTCAATATTCAATCACTCTGCGTGTTTCCATACCTCGCCAAACCAATGGTAAGAGGATTGATGAAGATGGACGAGAAGGCTTATCGGGAAATGATTGACAAACGAAAAACAGAAGTGGCACAGTTTATCATCAGCGCCATTAAACATAATTAAACAGGATTGTTATGAAACCGAATTGGATATTTCTTAGTTTATTGCTGACTGCCGGTAGCAGCAGCATGGCGCAGAACAATGCTTCGCTTACGCTGGAACAGTGTTACGACATGCTGGCGAAAACCTCACCACTGGCACAGCAGAAAATGCTTACCATAACAGCCGGCAACCTGGCTGAAAAAAACCAAAACCTGAAATGGCTTCCTCAGGCCGACCTGAATGCACAGGCCACGTACCAGTCGGCGGTTACTTCCTTTCCGGTAAAACTGCCCAACGTAACCGTGGATGAGTTAAGTAAGGATCAGTACAAGGGAACACTCGACATCATACAGCCGGTATACGATGGTGGCATCATCAGCGCACAGAAAAAACTGCAGCATGCCGGTACCGGGCTGGAAGCCCAGCGTGTGGAAGTGGACATTTATCAACTGAAAGCGAAAGTGAACCAGTATTTCTTTATGGCCCTGCTGATGGAGGAAAATATTAAGCTGATGAACCTCGTAAAGGAGGACATTGAAAGTAACAGTAAAAAAGTATCGGCACAGGCGGCAAACGGCATTGCCACCCATACCAATGCAGACGTACTGAAGGCTGAACTGCTGAAAACCACCCAGCGGATTATTGAATACAGCGCAACTAGGAAAGCATCGCTTGAAGCGCTGGAGATCCTGACCGGCAGTATGATTGACCAAAATACTAAATTGGTGAAACCGGTACATGCCGCAGATGGCGATGAAACGATCAACCGCCCGGAACTGAAATTATTCGATTTTCAGAAAGAACAGTTCCGGCTGCAATCGAAACTGGTGAGCGCAAAGTCGAATCCTAAATTCTCCCTGTTTGCCAACGGGGGGTATGGTAAACCCGGATTGAATATGCTGAAAAATGAATTCCAGTGGTTCTATATAGGCGGGGTAAAACTGAGTATACCCATCACCGGGCAATTCACCAAACAACGGGATCAGCGGGTACTACGCATCCAGCAGCAGATCGTGGAAAAGCAGCGGGAGAATTTTCTGAGCAACAACAAACAACTGCTCGTTCAGCAGAAAAATGAAGTCGAAAAATTCAGCCGGCTGGTTTCTACCGATGCCGAGATCGTTGCACTCCGTACAAAGATCAAAGAGAATGCCGCCGTGCGTCTGGCAAACGGCATCATCACTTCCAGCGACTACATCACCGAACTGAATGCAGAAAGCCAGGCCATGCTGACGCAGAAACTGCACGAAGTACAATGGCTGCAGTCGCAATACAACTATAAACTTATTCTTGGTAAATAAAAAAGATCGTATGAAATCAATCGTGAAAAAAACAATGCCTCTTTTCATCGGCGTGCTGGCTGCTTCCTGCAATGGCGGAAACAGCCGGTACGATGCTTCCGGCACTTTTGAAGCCGAAGAAGTGATCGTTTCGGCCGAAGCAACCGGTAAGATACTGCAGCTGAATGTGCAAGAAGGTTCCCTGCTCGCAAAAGATTCCATAATCGGGCGGATTGATCCAACAGCCATCGAACTGCAGAAAGAACAGGCATCGTCTTCTGTGAGCGCATTGCAGCAAAAAACAAACGACGCTTCCCCACAGGTTCAGGTGCTTGAGTCGCAGATAACGCTGCAGTCAAAGCAGGTGGCGGTAGATGAAGAACAGCTGAAGGTATTGCAGAAAGAACAGCAGCGTTTCCAGAAACTGGTTGCCGCTGATGCGGTGCCGGCCAAACAGCTGGATGACATCAACGGCCAGGTAAGCGTGCTGAAGGAAAGGATTATAGCAGGCAAATCGCAGCTGAATGTGCTGCAGAACCAGATCAGCGCACAACGCAGGCTGGTGGCCATTCAGAACCGCGGCATATTAAGTGAAAAAGAGCCCATGGAAAAGCGGGTGGCCCTCATCCAGGACCAGCTGAATAAAACAACCATCACCAACCCCCTCACAGGCACTGTGCTCACCAAATATGCGCAGCAAAATGAATTTACGGCCGTGGGTAAAGCCCTTTACAAGATCGCTGATCTTTCCACCATGAAACTGCGTGCCTACATCACCGGCGACCAGCTGGTGCAGGTAAAACTCAACCAGGCAGTAAAAGTAAAAGTGGATGATGGCAAAGGAAAATACCGGGAATTGCCAGGCACCATCAGCTGGATATCCGATAAAGCTGAGTTCACCCCCAAAACCATCCAGACAAAAGAGGAACGGGCCAACCTGGTTTATGCCATGAAGATCAATGTGAAGAATGACGGCTATCTCAAAATAGGTATGTACGGGGAAGTGATTTTTAAATAAACACCATGAATGCAGTAACTGTACATAACCTGGTTAAGACCTATTCCTCCAAAAAGGAGAAGGTAACAGCTATGCAGGATGTTTCGTTTACCGTGAAGCAGGGAGAACTTTTTGGTCTTATCGGTCCGGATGGAGCCGGAAAAACGTCGCTTTTCAGAATCCTGACAACATTGCTGCTGGCCGACAGCGGAACTGCATCGGTAGACGGGTTTGATGTGGTGAAACAATACCAGGACATCCGCAACCGGGTGGGTTATATGCCGGGAAAATTTTCACTGTACCAGGATATGACGGTGGAGGAGAACCTGGAATTTTTTGCCAGCATATTTAATACCAGCATCGAAGCCAATTATGACCTGGTGAAAGACATTTACGTGCAGATAGCCCCGTTCAAAAACCGGCGTGCCGGAAAACTATCCGGCGGCATGAAACAGAAGCTGGCGCTTTGCTGCGCACTCATTCACAAACCTTCGGTATTGTTTTTAGATGAGCCCACCACCGGGGTAGACGCCGTTTCACGAAAAGAATTCTGGGAAATGCTGAAAGGACTGAAGCAACAGGGCATCACCATCCTTGTCTCCACGCCGTACATGGACGAAGCGGCAATGTGCGACCGGGTGGCATTGATGCAGCTGGGAAAGATCATGAGCATTGATACGCCGCCCAACATCATCAGCCGCTTTGGAGAAAAACTCTGGGCTGTACGATCCGCCAATATGTACCGCCTGCTGACCGACCTGAAAAAGTACAGCAATACCGAAAGCTGCAACAGTTTTGGCGAATACCATCACCTGGTTTTAAAAAACGATGATACAGATGCCGTGTTGCGTTACCTAGGTGAGCAGAACCATACGGCTGTTGAGCTGAAGCCGGCACAGCCGAATATCGAAGATTGTTTCATGCAGCTGATGAATAATAACTGAGCAATGAAAGAAACCGTTATCAAAGCAGAAAGACTTACAAAAAAATTCGGTGACTTCACCGCCACCAACCAGATTTCTTTTGAAGTGGAGAAAGGAGAGATCTTCGGATTCCTGGGAGCCAATGGCGCCGGCAAAACCACGGCGATGCGTATGTTGTGCGGACTGTCTATCCCATCATCCGGCAACGCCACGGTAGCAGGCTATGATGTATATAAACAAACCGAGCTGATCAAACAAAACATCGGGTATATGAGCCAGAAATTTTCGCTGTACGAAGACCTGACGGTGAAAGAGAACATCCGCTTTTATGCCGGCATATATGGTATGGGCAGTGCGGAAATAAAAACGAAGATGAATGCATTGCTGCAGCAACTGCAGATGACGGCAGAAGAGAACAGCCTCGTGGGCTCATTGCCACTGGGTTGGAAACAGAAACTGGCTTTCTCTGTGGCCATCCTGCACGAGCCGAAGATTGTGTTCCTGGATGAGCCCACCGGCGGAGTGGACCCGGTAACAAGACGTGAGTTCTGGAACCTGATTTATGAAGCAGCTGAAAAGGGGATCACGGTGTTTGTTACCACCCATTATATGGACGAAGCGGAATATTGCAACCGCATCTCCATCATGGTGGATGGGAAAATAGAGGCGCTGGATACACCACATAACCTGAAAACAATTTTTCACGCTTCTTCCATGGATGAAGTATTTCTTCAGCTGGCCAGGGGAGCAAAACGAACAGCCGATTAATATATGAAGCAGTTTATCATATTCGTAAAGAAAGAATTCCGGCATATTTTCCGCGACCGGAAATCGCTGCTCATTATTATTATGATGCCCATTGTGCAGATCATCCTGTTTGGTTTTGCACTTACCAACGAGATCAAGAACAGCAATATCGCCGTGCTGGATAATGCAAAAGACGAGGCCAGCCGGGCCATTATTCAGCGGCTGGATGCCAGCCGGTATTTTAATGTAACCCGCTACCTGCATGCCAGCCAGGATATTGAAGCGGCTTTTAAAAGCGGAACCGTGCGGCTGGTGGTTGTATTTCAGCCAGACTTCCGGGAATCATTGATGCATTCCGGCAAAGCACAGGTACAGCTGATTGCTGATGCATCCGATCCCAATACGGCTACTACGGTAACAAACTATGCCGGCAATATCATCAGCGATTACCAGAAGGAAATGAGTCCGCAGGTTCAGCCTCCCTATTCCATCCGGCCCGAAATACGGATGCTGTACAACCCGCAACTGAAAGGCGCATATAATTTTGTGCCGGGTGTAATGGCGATGATCCTGATTCTTATTTCAGCAATGATGACATCGGTGGCCATTGTACGGGAAAAAGAGATCAATACCATGGAAGTGCTGCTGGTGTCGCCGTTAAAACCCCTTTTGTTTATTTTAAGCAAAGCCATTCCTTATGTATTCCTGTCACTGGTGAATGTATCCACCATCCTGTTGGTGAGTGTAACCCTGCTGGAAGTACCCATCAATGGCAGCCTGCTCTTGCTGATGGGGGAATCTTTTCTTTTTATTCTTACTTCGGTTTCATTGGGACTGATGATCTCGAACCTTACCAAAACACAACAGGAAGCACAGATGTTTTCCTTAATGACCCTGATGCTGCCCACCCTGCTGCTGGGAGGATTCATGTTCCCGATCGAGAGTATGCCATTGCCGCTGCAGATCATTTCCAATATCGTTCCGTCGAAATGGTTTTTTCTGATTGTAAAGGATGTGATGATTAAAGGACTTGGATTTTCGGCCGTGTGGAAGGAGTCGCTGGTGCTGGTGGGGATGACACTGTTCCTGCTGGCGGTAAGTTTTAAAAAATTCAAAACCCGGCTGGCATGAAACGACTGAAAGTAATACTTGAAAAAGAATTCCGCCAGGTGTTCCGCAACCCGGCCATCCTGAGGCTGGTGCTGGTGATGCCCGTGGTGCAGCTGCTGGTATTTCCCTTTGCGGCCAATTATGAAGTAAAGAATGTGCTGCTGTCGGTGGTGGATCATGATCATTCTTCCTATTCGCAGAAGTTCATCAATAAGATCACCGGCTCGGGATACTTTAAGCTTACCGATTATTCTCCTTCGTACAACCAGGCTATGAAAGCGGTGGAGGCAGACAAAGCCGACCTGATCATTGAAATACCACCGGCCTTTGAAAAAGACCTTATCAGGGACAACAAAGCGTCGATGCTTATTGCGGTGAATGCCGTGAATGGAACAAAAGCAAATTTGGGGGGAGCATATGCGGCCAATATTGTCCGGGATTTTAATTCGGAAATACAAATGCAATGGATTCAGCTGCCCAGGTTCAGCAACCAGCCCGTTATTGAAATCACGTCTTCCAGCTGGTACAATCCCACCATGAATTATAAATTCTTCATGGTGCCGGGTATTCTCGTCACCCTGCTTACCATGATCGGTAGTTTCATGGCGGCGTTGAACATTGTTCACGAAAAGGAGATCGGCACCATTGAGCAGATCAATGTATCACCCATCACCAAGGTGGAGTTCATCCTGGGTAAACTCATTCCTTTCTGGATCATGGGACTGGTTACCCTTACGCTCGGGCTCCTGGTATCCTGGCTTTTCTACAGCATCATTCCGGTGGGCAGCATTTCA
>DMRT01000251.1 GCA_003455235.1 Chitinophagaceae bacterium | reverse complement strand
AATATGGCAAGCGGTCTTATGACATGATAGGCTTTCTGCTGCCTTTCCAATGTTTACAATACCCGGGATGATCCCGGAACCGAATCACCCGGTTTTGCTATCTTGTAGTCCTAAACTTCCTGCACGTGAAAAAATACACGATCCTTTTCGCTTTACTGGTTCTTGCTTATAACGGTTTTTCCCAAACGGTTATCGACAGCGGATCATTCTTCCTGCACAAGTTTGCGCAAAACATCGGACGGGAGACCTATGTGCTCAGTAAGAATGGGAACGAACTTACTTACGATGTTAATTTCAAATTCACCGACAGGGGAAGACCTGTTCCGCTGAACGCACAACTGGTATTGACCAGTGATAACGAGCCCCTGGCCCTGTTCATCAAAGGAAGCACTTCCCGTTTCTCGACCATCAACGACAGCATCCGCATCCGCAATAAGCAGGCAACCATCTGGGTCGACAGTGTGGTAAGCACGGCAACATTGAAAACTCCTGCATTCCCCGTTGCCGGTTATTCGCCGGGAACGGTACAGATGATGTTGCTTAAATACTGGAACAGGCATGGCCGGCCCAAAAGCATGGCCATGCTGCCCGGAGGAACCGTAATGATCAGTAAAGACGGAACCGAAACACTGAACTTTAAAAACAAACAGCTGGTACTGGAACGCTATATCGTAAGCGGGCTCATCTGGGGCAATGAAATTGTGTGGACCGACCAAAAAGGAAACCTCATCTGCCTCATCACCAACGATGCCGAAGGCGATAAGCTGGAGATGATGAGCGAACCGTACGAGGAATTGTTACCCGAACTCATCAGCCGGGCGGCCACATATTGCATGAGGCTCTTCAGCAGTTCCATGAAAATGGACATGGCAAAAAATAAAATGCTGGCCATTGTGGGAGGTAATGTGATTGATGTGGAGAGCTCGGCGAACATCAGCAATGCAACCATCATCGTGGAGAACGGGCTGATCAAACAGGTTGGCAAGGCTTCGGAAATAAAGGTTCCGGCCGGTGCAACCATCATTCATGCCGAAGGGAAAACGATTGTTCCTGGTTTATGGGACATGCATGCGCATTTCCAGCAGGCAGAGTGGGGGCCGGCCTACCTGGCAGCCGGGGTAACCACCGTACGGGATTGCGGCAATGAATATGAATACATCAATTCCATCAAGGATGCCATCGATTCGCACAAGGGTGTTGGCCCGCTGATACTGAAAGCCGGGATTGTGGATGGCACGGGACCGATGGGACTCGGAACCGTGAAAGCTGCCACCAAGGAAGACGCTGTTAAGGTGGTGAATATGTATAAGAACAACGGGTTTGTTCAGATAAAAATATACAGCTCGGTAAAACCCGACATCGTGAAAGCCATTTGCGATGAAGCGCACCGGCAGGGACTTACCGTTACGGGGCATATTCCGCAAAATATGACCACGAAGGCCGGCATCGATTCGGGAATGGATATGATCAACCACATCTCATATGTGTACGCCATGATGAAGAAGAATAAAGATGGATCCCTCAACCTGCAGGATTCGATGAGCCAGGCCGGGTTTGAACTGTTGAAGAATCATCATACCGTTGTTGATGCCACCGTGGGTGTATATGAAATGATGATGCGGAGCGACAAAGACGATATAAAGGACATGGAGCCTAATTACCACAGCCTGCCCTTACCCCTGCAAACACTTTTCTCAACAATGGGAATGCCGCCCGCTGCAGCAAAGGCAAATAAGCCTCGCTATGATGCCATGCTGGGCCTGATAAAAGAGCTGCACGACAAAGGAATCACCGTGGTGGCTGGTACCGATATGGGTTTTCCCGGTTACAGCCTGCACCGTGAACTGGAGTTGTATGTTCAGTCGGGACTAACACCCATGCAGGCAATACAAACCGCCAGCATCATTCCGGCTCAGGTAATGAAGATGGATAAACTTACCGGATCCATCAAAGCCGGTAAGCAGGCCGACCTGCTGATACTGGATGCCGATCCGCTTACCGGGATAAGCAATATCCGGAAAGTGAATACGGTGATCAAGGAAGGACAGGTATATGATCCGCGGGTACTGCACCGGATGGTAGGGTTCAGTAACTAAGTAAAATCTTCTCAGGCCTGTGCAATACATTCCACGGAAACAAGGATCCCGGCGGGAAAAGGCATTACCTGCGGGGCGCTTCTCGCCGGTGCATGTTCCGGAAAGAATTCCTTGTACACCGTATTGATCGAAGAAAAGTCGTTCCCCGCAACGGCAAAGATGGTAGTCTTTACCACTTTCTCAATGCCTGATCCTGCATCTTCCAGGATGGCTTTGATGTTCACAAAACTCTGGCGAAGCTGCTGTTCAAAATCGGCGCTCACCACCTGGCCGGTAGCCGGGTTGAGGCCGGGGGTACCCGAAATGAAAATAAATCCGCCGGCCATCACGGCCTGGGGAAATGCATCACTCATCCTGGGCACCCTGCTGCTGTTGATATTCTCCCGGTTGTTCATGTTATTTTTGGGTATGAAGATAGGGAAGTACTTATGGAACCAACCGGGTATCTTCCCAACGGCAGGCCGGTACATTTTAACGGGGGTTCCGGCCAGGAAGTAAACGCAGATTTCTCTTTAACTTCCTGTAGATTTATTCCCGGTTACCTGCTATATGCTTATCAATAAAAACAGGAATATTGCCCTTGTATGCAACCCGCTTGCCGGTGCCGGCAGGGCGGTTGATTTTGCCAACAGGCTCTGTGATGAACTTGCCAAACGGCAATTGGCGTTCTTTCTTTTTAAGAATGACTGGCCGGATTATTTTGACGGCTTTACCGAAGTATACATTGCCGGCGGCGATGGTACGCTCAACTACTTTGTAAACAAATATCCCAACATCCGCTTACCCCTTGTCATCTTTAATGCCGGTACCGGCAATGATTTTCACTGGTTGCTGTATGGCAATCAAACTGTCGATGAGCAATTGAACACAGTGTTATCTGCCAGTCCGCAGCCCGTTGACCTTGGCCGTTGTAATGAATTCTATTTCATCAACGGAGTGGGCGCCGGCTTTGAAGGCGAAGTGGCCAAGGCGCTTACCGGGCAAAAGAAAAGACCCGGCAAAACCTCTTTCCTCTTCTGCATCCTGCGAAAAATATTTTCTTACCGCTCCCGGCACTATTCCATCCGTTCGGCTGAATGGGAGGGATCCGGTAAAAAACTCCTGGTTGATATTGCCAATGGAAGACGGGCTGGCGGAGGATTTCATATTGCTCCCGAATCCAGTGCCGCTGATGGCCTTTTTGATGTGGTCATCGCCGATGCCCTTACCCCGCTGCAGCGGCTGCGTTACCTGCCGGTAATTGAAAAAGGCAAACACCTGCAGATGGGATTCATCCGTCACTTCCGCAGCACCGCCATACACATCCAATCTGATACTCCCATCCAGTTTCACCTCGATGGTGAATACCGGGAAGCATATGCACTTGATATAAAGCTATTACCGGCGACGCTGCTGTTTCTTTATTAATCCTTTGAGAGGCACTTCACTTATTTCAGCCCTATCTTTAGCGACAAAGCCGGGTAACCGGCAAAGCCCTCGTTGGGTTTGAAATAGCTGTCCATTTTCAGGCCTGCATGTACCTGTGCTGCCCTTTTTTTGTTTTTGGCGGCACTGGCAAACAACGGGATACTGCCGCCCATGGCAGCAATACCAACGCCTGTTAAAATGGCCTCACCCAGGCCGCTCTCATCGTTGCTCATAACATTAAAATTCCTGTCAAATGCAACAATGCCCACCACGGTGAGCGCCGCACCGCCACCCAGTAATATCCAGGCACCGGTTTTCTGGTTGCGGCTTTTCAGCAGGTAATCTTCCACGGTGTACGCAGAATTACGTGCAATAAACTGGCTGAATGATGCATTGCCTATTGCAAGCATCATACATAGCAATAGCAACTTTTTCATTGTTTTTGTTTCTAGTGTAAACAAACTATTTACTCTTGAAGATACAGATGGCAGGCAGCCCAAAGCAATGACAGGGGTCAGGAAAGGAATAAAGAATACCGGACAGGTAAGTGCCGTTTCCCTGCCCGAAACAATAATTTTCTGCAAAAACAGTTTAGTATGGGTTAATCACTCAAAAGCGCATAAAATGCCCATTCATTTCCCGATCCGCCGCCCCTCCCTGCGGGCGCTGCTGTTCCGCCTGATACCGGCCATCCTTTAATTCACCCTGTTTTATGGAAACAGGACAGTACCGGCTCTTAGGATTCCTATATTTATAATATGCGGACTTCTATTCTCAGCTCCATCCTGATGCTTTTTTTTGCAGCCTGTTCCTACGGCCAGCAGGGCAATACCGATAGCCTGCTTACCGGCACCTGGAAGGGAACTTCTATATGCCAGGTGCGGCCATCACCCTGCCATGATGAAATTGCGGTGTACCATATCTCCAAAGGCCCGGGGCCAGGTGTTTACCGTATGGTAATGAATAAGCTGGTAAATGGGGTGGAAGAAGACATGGGAGAAAGTGATTATAGCTTTAACCCGAAAGACAATACCCTGTTCTGCTATATTGAAAAATACAAGGTTACGGTCAAGCTCACTATAAAAGGAAATACGATGGAAGGCACACTTCATTCCGGTGAAAAACTGTACCGCATCATCAAGCTCAGCAAGGAATAAGCCGGGTGCTTGTGTGCTCGGGACTTCATACCTCAACCTTCAAACCTTTTTATTTTCTTCCCAAATCACTACCTTACCTTACCTAAACCCAGGTAATGTCTGCCAGTTATCAGCACACACCGCATTATACAAAAGACGAATCGGCCGACCGTCATTTTCAGCAATTAAGGCAGCAGGTGAACCGCATTTCGGCCGAAGAGATCGTCGACCTGTTTGTGTATGGGAATGCAGTACGTTTTCTACGGGACTTTTTTTGAAAAACATCCACAGTTGACTGTTTTGTTTTCCTCAGAATTGCCTTATTTTAGTGGTGATAACTGCCTTATGAAAAGAGCCATTTTCTGTTTACTGCTGCTTTTCCCTTTTTTCCGTTCCCTGGCCGGTACATTTACTGTTACCACCAATGCAGATTCCGGGCCAGGCTCATTACGTGACATACTCCAGCAGGCAACTGCAAACGGAAGCGCTTCGTTCGACACTGTTCTGTTCAACATGCCCGGTGGCACCGAAGCCAACCGAACCATCACCATTGGTGGTACCCTCATCCTTTCCAGTAAACTGGTGATTGATGGTACGTCGCAGCCCGGATCTCCTTTTGGTATTTCCGATACAAAAGTGATCATCAAAAGAGGATCCAGCTTCATGTGTTCCGGCTTGTATATGTTCACACTTACCAACGTGGAATTATATGGCCTCTGGTTCAAGGGATTTGAATATGTTTTCAATCTCACAGGCGATTGTCATCAATTTACCATTCTCATGAACCAGGTAACCAATGTTACCATCGGGAAGCAGGGGAAAGGAAATGCATTCAGTACCAGCCATCCATATACTATCTGGCATAAGAATTATTATGGCATCAACATATTTGTACAGGATGCATTTGCAGATACCGTTCAAATAGGCCATAATATATTCGGGTTGAAAGACGATGCTTCCGGAGTGCAGCTAACAACAATGAATGAAGGAATTTCACTCGCCAACGGCAGAAACGTAACCATCAATGATAATATCGGGAACTGTGCTGTAATGGTGGGTTCGGCCACCGAAGAAAATAATGGCTATATAAAATTCACCAATAATAATTTTGCCAATGCCGTGGATCCTTCACAATATGGTTTTGGGTCTTTTGCAGTAACCAAATCGGGGTTCACCTCTTCGTTTGTAAGGTACCGGCTTGAGGTGACAGGCAATAAACTCACCAGTGCCACCCAGTATTGCATTATCCTGTGGGATATGAAGGGGGATATTGTAATCGATAACAATGAACTGGGCGCCCATTATGATATGAAGCCCTTGCCGGATGAAAGTTATGGCCTGGCCATGATCCGTTGCGCAACCACCAACGCCACCCGTATCACCAATAACATCATTCAAAACCGTAAAAGAGGGATCTGGCTGGGATCCTGCGGACGTACATTCATAGGCAACAACAGCATCTATTGCAACAGTAAAGGAATTTACATCCAGTCAACACTGGCCGTTCCCACCGTTTCCATCACCAGCATCAATTCCGGTACGCTTGCCGGTACAACGATGCCGGGCAGCAAAGTGGAAGTATTCTTTACCGATACCTGCACCAGCATCTGTGAAAACGGCAAACTTTCTTTAGGTACCACCATCGCCAACAGCAATGGAGATTTCAGTTTCCCCATCAGTAATACGGGCTTGTATACTGCTACGGCAACCAGCACGGACAGCATCACTTCGGAATTCAATGGTGTGAAAGTAGATACGTCACATGCCGTGATTAAGAACGCCACCTGCGGAAATAATAACGGCAGCATCACCGGTATTGTGATCTATAATGCATCCTCTTGGTATTGGGAAAATGATCTTGGACAGGTCATCAGCACCAGTGATACCAATCTCCTGAACCTGCCACCTGGCCGTTACCGGCTGGTGCTGCAGGAAACCAATTCAGCTTGTTCAGTGATCACCGGCTTTTATGAAGTGTTGCAATTTCCTCAACCGGTGATCACCGGCAACCCGTTTACCATTACCCATCCTTCCTGCGGACAATCGAACGGGAAAGTGGTATTCACCGGTACCCGGCCGCCGGGCTCCGTTAATAAATGGCTCGACAATGCCGGTAACCTGGTGCAATTGTATGGCGACAGCATTATCAATCTTTCACCCGGGCAATATTTTTTTAAATTATACCTGTACGAAGACACGGCTTGTTTTTCCGTGTATGGTCCCTTTGTACTTACCAATAATTCAGGCCCGTCGCTCCAGCTTGGGAACGTACAGATTACCAATACCACCTGTGGAAACCCCCACGGCAGCATCACCGGCATTACAGCCACCAATGTTACCGGCACCGCATTTATTCAATGGGTAAATGCATCCAACACACCAGTGGGCGCTTCTCTTAATCTTACCAATGTACAGGCCGGCAGTTACCGGATGAAATTCAAAGACCAGAGCGGCTGCGATACCATCATCACCAACTTCTATGTTATCACCGATGCAGGGAAGATCACCATCGATACCACGGGAAAAATTGTGCGTCCGGCTGGTTGTACCGTAAGCAACGGCAGCATTGAAAATATTTCCGTCACCGGGGCCGATACGTACCAATGGCAAAATCTCAGTACGGGCAGTTCGGCCGGCAATACGGTTTCGCTCTTCAATTTATCAGCAGGTAATTACCAGCTTACCGCTACCAATGCACTGGGTTGTTCGGCCACATCACCAGTTATTGTAGTGGCTCAATCGGCTTTTATGCCGATTGCTGTGCAGTCCGTTCAGTTTAACCATGCCACCTGCAGTCAGCAAAACGGAAGCATTACCATTACGGCGTTCACCAGCAGCCCGGCCTCGTATACATTCAGGTGGGTGGATAGTGCAACTTCCCAGGTATTGTCGACCGGATTTTCACTTACCAATCTCGGGGCGGGAACATACCTGCTTATTGCCACGGATATCAATGGGTGTGAAAAGGAAATATACAAACGTTCCCTGCTTGCTTATGCCAAACCAGTTGTTGATCTTACAGGCATAAGCATCACACATGAACAATGTTCACAAAAAAATGGCAGCATAAGCGGCATTCTGGTAACCGGGTTGCTGGGGCCAACCACCTATAGCTGGACCGACCAGGGCAATGTGCCCGCCGACAATAACCCGTTCGTATCCAACCTGGGTACCGGCCAGTATAAACTTACTGTAAATGATGGTCCGGGCTGTTTGGTGGAATCACCCTGGATAATGGTGAACAACAATGATATTACCTTGGCTCCGCCCTTGTATGATGATCAAACGGTAAACAACAACTCGCCGGCTATATTATCTATCCGTAATTTCCAAAACGGCACTTATATTATATATAAAGATGCGGGTGCAGGTATTGAGATTGGCCGCAATACCACGGGCCTATTTACAACAGGCAGACTCACTTCGGATACGGTTTTTTATATCAAACGTCTCTTCGGTTCCTGTGGCAGTACTCTTACCCCGGTGAAGGTGAAAGTAATCAAGCGATCAGATGTGTATGTACCGGGTGCATTTACACCCAATGGTGATGGTAAGAACGATGTGCTGAAACCGGTTGCCGTTGGGCCCCTGGTGCTTCAGTATTTT
>DMRT01000106.1 GCA_003455235.1 Chitinophagaceae bacterium | reverse complement strand
TCATCGATTTTTAATTGTGGCTTGTCGTGTATGAGGTAATAGCGGGCGATGTAAACGGTTATCAGACTTACTACGGTAACAATGGTAAAATGAACGAATAGACCTGCGTCCAGTTTAGTGAACAGTGAGCCACCTATAGCGCCAAGCATCATCCCTATACTAAACAAGGCATGAAAGGAAGTCATGATCGGTTTCCCTAATTGTTTTTCAACCATTACAGCTTGAGAATTCATAGCCACGTCAAGCATGCCGGATGAAACTCCTAGTAGAAAAAATAAAATGATTAATGCCCATAGCGCTGGCATCAGTGGTACGAATGGAATTAGAGAACAGTAAAAGAAAGTAGAGAAAATGGCTATCCTTCGGCTACCGTTCCGGATGATCAGCCAGCCGGTGAAGGGCATCGCCAGCAGTGCGCCAACTGAAGAAGAAAGAAGTACAAGGCCGACTATTCCATTGTCGATTCCAAATTGATCCTGAATTCTCGGCAGTCGGGAAAAGTAGTTGGCATGCACAAAACCATTGAGAAAGAAGATGATTTTGACAGCCAGACGGGAAGGAGACACTTGACTTTTTAATGATTTTGCAATCGAAGGTAAATATTTAATGACACGGGCAAAGTCACTTCAATGACTCTTTGTTCCGCTACCGTTTGAAATGGAAATAAAAGATGGTGCCGCTGGCTTACGACAGCAGAAAAAGGAAAATCAAAGGGAAGATAAGTCCCAACAGTGCCAACCACCAGCCACGGCTTCTGAAACTGTTCCGCCCTTTTTCAATAAACATTCCTGTAAAGGCAATAATGGCCATCGCTACGCCAAAGATGTCTGAATAATAAATCCACCACTTGCTTGTATCCTGATGTAATTGTGTCATCTGACCAAGAAGAGGAGTGGTACGGTAGGTTTCAATTTTTCCTTTGCCAGTGGCAATGTCAATCAGTACATCGTGTGTTGTGTAGGAAATCTTTAGTTTATTTTCCTCCACTGAAAAGCGTCTGAGATTATCCTCAATTTTTTGAGCTTGCGTGAAGTTGGAAATGAACTCATCGGTAACTTCTTCTTTTCCTGCGAGTGCCGGGATGGTTATTTCCAGCGAGCTATACACGTAGCGTCTGGGATGCCAGCTTTGCCGATGATTTAAAAAAATACCCGAAATTGAAAAAGCGATGATCAGACCAAGAAAAAAATAAGCGAGGTCACGGTGTGTGTTTCTGGCTGTTAACTTCATGGATTAAAATGGTGTTAGTCTATAGTTTATTTGGACCTATTTAGCGTAGGCCACGCTGCGCATCTCTCTGATAACGGTTACTTTGATCTGTCCAGGATACTGCATGTCCTTTTCAATTTTTTGCGAGATATCAAAGCTTAACTGACTCGCGCGTTCATCGGTTGCCTTTTCGGCATCCACCATCACACGCAATTCACGCCCTGCCTGAATAGCATAACATTTTTCAACGCCCTCAAATCCCAGCCCTATCTGCTCAAGATCTTTAAGTCGTTTGATGTACTGCTCCATTACCTCTCGTCTCGCTCCCGGCCTTGCTCCGCTGATGGCATCGCAGGCCTGAACAATCGGTGAAATGATGCTTGTCATTTCAATCTCATCGTGGTGGGCGCCGATAGCGTTCACCACGGCGGGGTTCTCGCCATATTTCTCAGCCAGTTTAGCTCCCAGCAGGGCATGGCTTAATTCGGTTTCTTCGTCGGGAACCTTGCCAATATCATGAAGCAGACCAGCCCGTTTTGCCAGTTTAGGGTTCAGGCCAAGTTCCGAAGCCATGATGGCACAGAGGTTGGCTGTTTCCCGGCTATGCATCAGCAGGTTTTGCCCGTATGATGAGCGGAACCGCATACGGCCCACCATCCTGATCAGTTCTTTGTGCAAACCATGAACGCCCAGCTCCATAGCGGTACGTTCACCGATTTCCATTACCTGGTCATCGATCTGTTTCTTGGTTTTTTCCACCACTTCCTCAATACGGGCCGGGTGTATACGTCCATCAGCCACCAGGCGCTGTAAAGAAAGACGGGCTATTTCACGGCGCAGCGGGTCGAAAGAAGAAAGTACGATTGCTTCTGGGGTATCGTCAACAATCAGGTCTACACCGGTGGCTGCTTCAATCGCCCGGATATTACGTCCCTCACGGCCGATGATTGAGCCTTTGATTTCATCACTTTCGAGGTTGAAAACAGTGATGGCATTTTCGATGGCCTGTTCAGCGGCAGTGCGCTGAATGGTCTGGATAACTATTTTACGGGCCTCTTTATTGGCTTTCTGTTTGGCGTCTTCAATGATTTCCTGCTGCAGGGCAACGGCCTTGGTCTGGGCTTCCTGCTTCAGGCTTTCGATCAGTTGCGCCTTGGCGTCTTCGGCGGAAAGTCCGGCTACTTTTTCGAGGCGGCGGATGTGTTCTTCCTGGTGTTTTTCCAGTTCGGTACGCTTGATGTTTACGATCTCAATCTGGCGATTGAGGTTTTCCTTGATGGCTTCATTTTCTTTGATGTGCTTCTCAAGGTTTTGGTCCTTTTGATTGATGGATTGCTCTTTTTGCTTGATGCGGTTCTCTCCTTCCGTAAGTTTCTGGTTGCGTTGCATCACCTCCCGGTCATGATCGGCCTTAAGTTGAACGAATTTTTCTTTTGCTTCGAGCAGCTTTTCTTTTTTGAGTGTTTCGGCCTTTAATTCGCCGTCGGCGATGATTTTCCGGGCCTGTTGTTCCGCTTCTGCTATTTTCTGCTGGGTATTTTTGGCAAAAACAACTTTACCCAGTATTAAGCCCAAAATGAGTGCGGCTACGCCTATGATAATGTATATTATTATCGGTTCCATTGATTGTTTCGTTTTTAAATCGGTTCAAAATCATTTGATTACTCTCTTTTCCCTCCGGGGCATCCCGGAATTCCAGGTGAGCAGTTTGATTTACGAAGATAGGTAATTTGTTTGGAGAATACGAGCCGGGCGGGCGTAATAAGCAGTTTTTGACGGGTTGGCTTACCGGATCTTGTCGAGCTGCTTCTCCATCTTTTGAAACACGTCCAGTATATCCGCCTCCAGGGTGGGGTTCCCGTCTGCTTTTGCCTGGGTAGCATACCATATCAGTACCATGGCAATATAGTCCTGCATGTCTTTTCCGGCAAACTGTGTTTTGAACTCAATGATCTTGTCGTTGATGGTTTTTAAGGTACGGCGGATGATTTCCTCATCATCCGGGCTGGCTTTGATGCGGTAATTGCGGTCGCCAATAACAATATTGATGGGGATGAGTTCTGCCATGATCATTCGCTTAATATGCCGATGCACTTATCAATGTCGCGGATATAACGGTTGATGCTTTTTTCAAATTCCTTTTTATCTGTTTCATTCATTTTTCCGGCAGCAGCTTTTAAAATGCCCACCTGTTCTTTCAGTGTTTCCACCTGCTGTGCGCTGGATTCCTTCGCTTTCTTCAACTCTTCAATAAGAGCCGACTGCCGCTGGTTATCTTTTTGCAGCTGCTGGTAGTTCTTCAGCAACAGCTGCAGCTTATCGGTTACCCGTTTGATATGTTGTTCCAGCTCACTCATGCCTTATTACTTTCGTATTTCCGCATTTAATTCTTTTTCAAAAGAAGCGATGATCCGGTTCATCATGCCATCAATCTCTTTATCGGTCAGTGTTTTTTCCACGTCCTGGAAAGTGAAACTTACTGCCATGGATTTTTTCCCGGCGCCGATCTTTTCGCTTTCAAATATATCAAACAAACTGATGGATTTAAGTTTCTTTATCCCCGCTGCCAGGGCCGCTTTCTCCACGGCATCGTAGGGCAGGGGCTTGTCCACCACAATGGCCAGGTCGCGGTTAACGGCCGGGTATTTGGATATTTCCCGGTATTCAATAACCGCCTTCCTGTTCAATGCCAGCAGTTTATCCCAGTCCAGGTCGGCATACAACACCGGCTGTTTAATATCAAAGCGTTCCAGTTTCTGGGGGCTCACCATTCCGATTTGAGCCACCGGTTCTTTTTGAATAAGAACCTCTAATGAATCACTGAGGCCTTCACTTTCAACTTGTTTATATCCTTCCGGGTTCAGTCCTGCCAGCCGGATGATTTTTTCCAGTACGGCTTTCAGGTAATAAAAGTCAGCCCTGCGTGCTTTCTCTTTCCATCCCTGCCCGCTGGTATAGCCGGTTACGTATAATGCCAGGTGATTGTTTTCGGCGTATCGGCCGTTTTCATCTACCAAATAGGTCTTGCCAAATTCAAAAAATTTCAGGTCACTGTTCTTCCGGTTCAGGTTGTAAGCGATCGATTCCAGGCCCGTTTCCATCATGGCTGGCCGCATCACATTCAGTTCTTCACTCAGGTTATTAATCATCTTCACCGTGTTTTTCAGAACTCCTTCGCTATAATAGGCGCTGTTGGTGATGGAATTGGTGAAGATCTCCCGGAAACCCAGTCCCGCCAGGCTACCAGCTACTTTTTCAGAATACGCCACTTCGTGTGAAAGTGTTTCCACAGAGGGGGCGATGCTGATGGTTGCCGGAATATCGACATTATCCAGCCCGTCAATCCGCATGATTTCCTC
>DMRT01000009.1 GCA_003455235.1 Chitinophagaceae bacterium | reverse complement strand
GGTATGCCATAAAATAACATGCCCTCCGGAGCGCCTTGGGCAAAATACAGGGCTATAAAATTGAAATACCTTAAAAAAGTATTATCGGAAAGCGCCGGAATGGTTCTGCTTTGTTTTAGCGGAATGCTGATGGCTGATTTCATGATTTTAAGGTTTTAGAATAATTATTTAGTGAATGGTTGCCTTTGATCGCAACTCCGATGCAGTATAAAGTTCTATTGAAACAGAAGGTTTTGTGAGTACAAACCCACCATAAAACCTTCATTTTTCAGCAATGAGCAGGACAAACTGTGCAGCAACAGGATAAATTCAGCATTTTTCAGAAAAGCAGGCAATTTGACCCCGGTGGTCATACCAAAACTGCTGTTGGCAATTATCTTTATAAACAAATGCCGAAGAAAGCCACCACCACTAAACTGCTATTTGCCATCTTGCTTATATGGATGGCCGTACCCGCTTTCGGGCAGCTTAAATACGATTTGCTTAACACGTCCAATGGCCTGTCGCAGGGGTATGTGTATGATATATTACAGGACAGGGATGGTTTTATGTGGTTTGGTACCAAAGACGGGCTGAACAGATACGACGGGTACAGCTTTAAAGTGTATACCTACGACAGCTATAACCAATACTCCATCAGTAATAACAACATCAACCGCCTTTTTGAAGACAGCAAGGGCAGACTTTGGGTAAGTACCGATGATGGCATAAACATCTATAATAAAAAAAGGGACAATTTCCGCCGCATCATGCACAACCCGAAAGATGCAAACAGCCTATCCGGCAATAAAGTTTTTGTACCTATAATTGAATTGCCCGACGGACGGTTCCTGGTTTTTTCTCACGAGAAAAGCATCAATGTTATTTCGTTGCCCGATGACTTTTTAGAAAATAATGCTGTACCAACCATTACCCGTCTGACGGCCCCTGGTGCATATAATGTTAACTGCATGTATATGGACGGCAATAAAAAAATATGGGTAGTCTCCGACCATGTTTATGAGCTGCTGCCGGGTGACATGTCGCTTGTATGGCGGAAAAATAATTTTCCGTTTGCACAAACAGCCCCTGCTGCCGATGGCAGTGTTTGGGCTGATGATTTTTTCTTTAGCCAGGTGCAGGACACAAGCAGTTATCCGCTGTTTTCTAAAGATATAGTAAAGGGGCATGGCCGGGTGTTCTTTCACGAAGCCGACAAAAAAAGGTTCTGGCTCGGTATTACGGATTCTGGCAGATTGGAAATTTTTGATATCCGCAACTGGAAGCGTGGCAACCCGGTTGACCCCGAACAGACCCGACTGCAGGGTTATTCAGAAGTAACACCTACAAAAATTTATAAAGACCGGTCCGGGCTTGTGTGGCTGGGCACCAATGGTTACGGCCTGCGCAAGTATACCAGCGGCTCCGAAAAATTTCATCATATTGCCGTTGGCCTGAGCGTGCGTAAAATAATGGGGCTGCCTGGTAACCAGGTTTTTGCCAGGGGCTGGGGCGAATTGCAAAAGTTTGATACGGACGGCAAGAATTTAACAGGAAAAGAAGAGAAATCCCTTTTTAACGGGGGCGATTTTTTTATGGGTAGCAACTTTACCATCTGGAACATAACCGGTAAAAAAGGCAATAACCCGAATACTTTTGATGAAGGAATTGAGAAAGTAAACCTGGTAACAAAAATTTCAAACACTTACAGAATTACTGTTGAAAAAGCCGAAGAATTGCTTGAGCCAAAGTTAGAAGATAGCAAAGGCAATTTATGGCTTACGGGTTTTGGCGGCAGGCTGATCGTGCTGACCCCAACCACGGGAACATTTAGAAAGTTTACGATTAATACCGATCTCATCAACCCCATGCTTAACAGTGCACCAATAACAGCACTATACGAGGATGCAAACGGCGTTTTTTGGGCGGGGACTGAAAGCGGCCTGGCGAAAATTATTTTCAGCCCTGGCACAGCAACACCGCCAAAAGTTACCTGGTACAAAACCAATACAGCAGATAAAACTGCTTTAAACTATAACCATGTATCCTGTATGATCGATGATGGCGGCGATAATAATATTTTATGGGTGGCTACCAAAGGCGGCGGACTGAACCGGCTGGATAAGACCAGCAACCGTTTTTTGCATATCACTACAAAAGAAGGATTGTGCAATAATGTGGTATATGGAATATTAACAGACGATAACGGCCACTTATGGGGCAGCACCAATAATGGGTTGTTCTGTTTATTGAATAGAACAAAGGATGAAAACGGCAACTGGCAGTTCCGTCATTTTACCAAGGCTGCCGGGCTGCAGGATAATGAATTTAATACCGGCGCTTTCGCAAAATTACCTGGTGGATTGCTGGCGTTTGGCGGCGTAAACGGCCTGAATATTTTTAACCCCCAGGAAATTTTGTTGGACAGTTTTGTTGCACCGGTATTCATCACCAACATTTTAATTGGTAATAAGCCCGTGCAGGCAGGGGACGGTAGTGGCATAACGCAAACTGCGGTAGAGTTTACCAGTGCTATTACACTAAACCATACCCAGGATGTTATAACATTTGAATTTTCAACGTTGGATTACAGGGCACCAGATCAAAACCGCTACCGTTACCAGTTAACCGGGATAGATAAAGACTGGGTTGAAAGTGGCAGCCGGCGAAATGTTACGTACAGCAAACTACCACCTGGTACCTACACATTTAAAGTGCAGGGCAGTAACAGCCTTGGTATATGGAACGGGCGAATAACTGAATTAAAGCTTACTGTATTGCCTCCCTGGTGGCTTAGCTGGTGGGCTTACGTATTGTATGCTTTGCTGGCAGTGATTGTTGTAAGGGCTTATTTTAAATTCAGGATCAATAAAACAAAATTGCAGTCGCAATTGCATTATGAGCAGCAGGAAGCAAAACGTGTAAAAGAGCTCGATACTGTTAAAACCCAACTCTACGCCAATATTACACATGAGTTCCGAACTCCACTTACTGTTATTCTGGGCATGGCCAACCAGGTAAAAAACGATCCCGGAAAGTATTTGGATAACGGTGTGGATATGATCGTACGGAATGGGGAGAATTTACTGAACCTGGTAAATGAAATGCTCGATCTTTCAAAACTAGAAAGTGGTAAGATGCGATTGAATTTAATAAATGGCGATATTATTTCCTTTCTCCGGTACATTGTAGAGTCTTTTCAGTCGCTGGCAGCCAGCCAAAAAAAGCAATTTCATTTTTTAGCGGATACCGATGAATTGCTGGTTGCCTTTGATGCAGAAAAAATAAGACAGATCATTACCAACCTCTTTTCGAACGCATTAAAATTTACACCTGAGCAGGGCAATATATATGTGAGCATTTCGCAGGAGGATGCCACAAGCAATGAAAGCACCACCATTGTTTTAAAAGTAAAAGACACTGGTATTGGTATACCCGAAAACCAGATTCCGCATATCTTCGACCGGTTTTACCAGTTGGATAATAGTCATACCCGTAAAGCTGAAGGTACCGGTATCGGGCTTGCACTTACCAAAGAATTAGTGAAGCTGATGAATGGAACCATCACGGTAAAAAGTCCGCCGGTTGGAGCAACAAAAGGAACCGAGTTTATAATCAATATTCCTTTGATAAAAGCAAGTACCGCAGATAATGCAAATGTTTTTATATCGCCACAAAGCGAAAACAGCATGGTGATCAAAGCAGAAGAAAAATTGCGGGATGATCATTTTGATGAGGCAATTGCCAGCAGTGCCAAGCCACTGATTTTATTGGTGGAGGATAATGCGGATGTAGTGGCCTATACAGCAAGTTGTCTGCCCGATTATAAATTAGCCGTAGGCAAGGATGGCAGGGAAGGGTTTGAAATTGCGACAGATTCAATACCTGATCTTGTAATTACAGACGTAATGATGCCCTTTATAGATGGTTTCGAAATGTGCAGGATGTTGCGCCAGGATGAAAGAACCAGCCATATACCGATCATAATGCTTACGGCAAAAGCGGATATGCAAAGTAAGCTGGAAGGGCTGGAGAAAGGAGCAGATGTATATTTGGAAAAGCCTTTTCATAAAGAGGAATTATTGCTTCGCATAAGAAAGCTGCTGGAACTGCGGAAGAACCTGCAACAATACTACAGCCTGCAAATGGGGATAACAGGTACAACCGGAGAATCTCCCCTACAGGAAGCTGAAACCGTAAGGGAAGACAAAACAGAAAATGAATTCGTGAAAAAGGTGAGGGAAATTGTGGAAGCTAATTTCAGCAATTATGAATTCAGTGTGGAGCAGCTATGCAAACTGGTCTTTATGAGCCATTCACAGTTGCACCGCAAGCTGGATGCCCTTACCGGTTGCTCACCCAACAGGTTCATACGAATTGTGCGGTTGAATAAAGCAAAAGAGCTATTGGGTGATACGTCCCTGAGTATTGCTGCTGTTGCCCTGGAGTGCGGCTACAATGATCCCGGCTATTTTACCCGTGTATTCAAGCAGGAATATAATCTGACGCCTCTTGAGTGGCGCAACGGGAAAGTAAGTAAATAATTATGATGCTTCCCGGTTCGTAGCGGTAGTCTTCTCGGGTATCAGCCAATATATAAAATCCAGCGCCGGCCCGGTCATAAAAGTAGTAACCAGCGCCATCAGCACCATCATCGCGAATATCTCGGGAGAAAGGATGCCAAGGTCGTAACCGATATTCAGCACGATCAGCTGCATCAGTCCGCGGGTGTTCATCAATACACCAATCGAAAGACTGTCACGCCAGCTTTGTCCCACCATCCGTGCGGCCAATGCACTCCCACCGAATTTCCCGGCCAGTGCCACCAGCAATATCCACCCAAACGTAATCCAGAGCGATGCTTCATTTAACAAGCCGATCTGTGTGCGCAGCCCGGTGATCACAAAGAAGAGCGGAAGTAAAAGAACAATACTCAGGTCTTCAATCTTATCAGTCACAATTTTACGGAAGTCGAAACTGGGAGGCATGATTACTCCGGCTATAAAGGCGCCAAAGAGGGAATGCACACCTATGATGGACGTAATGTAGGAAGATACGATCAGCATAACGAAGAGGAAAGCGATAACCGCTGTACGCTTCGCTTCTTTTTTGTGATAGATTGTTTCTAACCGGTTAAGAGCCGGTCGAACCAGCTTGAGCATTACCAGCACATAAACAATGGCAAGCCCGATGGTGTATAACACACTGATAGAGGATCCGGATTTCACCAATGCAATCACGGCAGCCAGGATGCACCAGGCGGTGAGGTCATCGGCGGCTGCACAGGTAAGGGCCATGGTGCCGAGTTTAGACCGGGTCAGCTTACGTTCGTGTAAGATCCTTGCCAGTACCGGGAAGGCGGTAATACTCATGGCAATACCCATGAACAGGGCGAAGGAGATAAACGTAACCCCGGCGGGTGCGTATTCTTTATAAATAAAATAAGCCAGTGCCACCCCGAGCGTATAAGGAATAATGATGCTGGCATGGCTGATGACCACCGCATCGTAGGCCTGTTTACCGATGGCTTTCAGGTCGAGCTCCATGCCGATGATGAACATGAAAAGGATCAGCCCGATCTGGCTGAGAAAGCTGAGCGTTCCCAATGAAGCAGCTGGAAACAAGAACTGGGTAACTTCCGGGAAATAGGATCCCAGTATTGAGGGGCCCAGCACAATACCGGCAATGATCTCACCGATCACCGCCGGTTGCTTGATCTTTTTAAACAGCCATCCGAAAATCCGTGCAAAGAAAATGATCACAATGATCTGTAACATCAGGACCGCCATCGGTTCTTTGATGTGATGAGCGAAGGATCCGGTAAATTCCTGGAAACTGCTGTGTGCTGCTGATTGACCCTCTGTTTGTACTTCTTTTAACGTGATGGCGGGGTCTTGTAATGCCTTGCCTTTTTTGATAACCCAGTAGATAATGCCTGCCGCACCACCAATGGTGAAAATGTAAAAGAGGGAACTGAACTTCTTCATAAACAGGAGGGCCTTGTTCCTGGAACCCGGCAGGAACATGAACCGGTTTTATCTTTCTATGTGCCTAGGTGGTTCACATTACTTATACTATCCAAAACGGAAATTACAGATTGTTTTTTAATGAGACCTGTTATTTCTGTATCAACATAAAACTATGCTGCAGGCCTTTGTAGTTGTTATACAGAAGAATGGTTTTGAGAGAAGAAACTTCAACAACTGTTTTCAGTGTATGTACCGGCAGGCGCCCATGCTGAAGAATGTGGCAGGCCATCCACAGTGCAAAGGAAGAGGCAGTGGCGTATACACCACTCATATGCTTGAAACGGGCCACCGGGATATCCGCAGGCAATATGCTCTCACAGGCGGCATAAAATTTCAGCGTACGGTTGTCGCCGCTTTCGCCGGAAAGAAAGAGGTCGATCTTTTGGTTGCCTCGTATATGCGTGCTGATGAATTGCTGGAAAGCGGCTGTTACAGCAGCCGGGTCCTCGCTGTGCAGCATTCCTACGGCGCTGATGCCAGCCAGGGCGCCGGGCTGCTGATCATTCACCAGGAACATGGCAGCGCCTTCGCCGGCCAGGCTTCCGGGAGTATCCGATGTGTAAAAATCACTGGCGGCAATCACTTCTTTTTTATACGAACCATCCAGGGTTTCGATGTTGTAATCAAAATCCGAGATCTCGTCCACGCCACCGAGCAGGAATTGTTTACCCGGAAGCGCCCGCAGCTGCATGATGGCATCCGTCACGGCATTTTCAAAGGCATGACCCCGGTGCACGTGTGTGCTGTTGTACGATTTATTCCTGCTCATCATGCCCAGCTGCGCTGCCACGGCATTGGATGTGCTTTGTACAAAATTGCCCGGCGCCAGCAATCCCTCCTCGTACTGAACAATCTGGTTCAGGAATTTAATGCAGTCTTCCATGCCGCCTTTGCCGGTGCCAATGATGATGCCATCCACCGGGCTGTTTTTCAGGATGGGCATGCCCGCGCCTGCTCCCATCCGTACGGCACGGCCCATTCTCCGCAGCACACCGGGCGGAATGCCTTCGTAAGATGGCTCGATGGCATATAGTTTTTTATCAACCGGTTCATGCAGCAATTCCAGGTCAACATCCTGAAATGTTTTTTGCGGGGAGATGCAATATGCCTGGTGGATGTAAACCATTATGCCTGTGAAAAAATAAGAGATGAACAATTGCCGCCAAACCCGAATGAATTTGACATTACATGCTGTACCGGCATTTTCCGGTATTCGGGTACCGGCATTAACCCGGTTGACGGAATCCTGTTTGTAAAACGAAGCGTTGGGTATACTTCCTGGTGCATCAAACTCAGAATGCTGTATACCGCTTCCACGGCTCCGGCCGCACCCAGCGTATGACCGGTATATGCCTTGGTGGATGAAAAGGCAGGAGGCTCTTTAAACAACCGGATCATAGCCCTGCTTTCTGTTTCATCATTGTTTTCCGTGCCGGTACCGTGGGCATTTATAAAACTGATATCAGCAGCAGAAAGTTTTGCATGGTTCAATGCCCCCTGCATGGAAAGGTATGGCCCATCGCCTTCATCAGAAATGGAAGAAGGATGGAACGCATCATTGGCATTGCAATACCCCGTGAGTTCAGCATATACTTTTTTGCCGGCAATGTCTTCTTCTTTTTCAAGCAATAAGAAGGCAGCGCCTTCCCCGAGGTTGAGTCCTTTGCGGTGTTCATCAAAGGGAGTACATTTTTCGGACGAAAGAATATGCAGCGCATGAAAGCCGTTGATGGTGTACTTCGCCAGACTGTCTACCCCGCCAACCACAGCCCTCCGGGCAAAACCGTTCTTCATCAGCATGGCGCCATACATTATGGAGTTGGCTGATGAGGAACACGCAGTGTTGATGGTGTTGATGATACCATTCATGCCAAAATGCTTCTGCAGGAAAATATTCACCGATGCACAATCGTAAGAAGACGTATAAGGAGAACCATTGCTGTTCTTGTTTGCGTCGGCGTAAAGTTCATCGGTGAGGCACATGCCGCCTACAGTGCTGGCGCCGGCCAGGGCGGTTTCAGGTGACCGGAGATCCGCCAGCGAAAGACCGGCATCGGCCAGCATTTCGTTGAACGCATGGAGGGCCAGCAAAGAAGTACGGGTAACGCCGGGATCCGAAACACCCAGGGCTTTCATTAACCCGTCGGTACTGGCCGTAATTTGCCCGAATGGTAAAAGGCCGGAATATTTCGTTGGGAAGAGGTTAAGTTCATTGCGGATGCCGCATATGGCATTCACCAGGCCCTGGCGGTTTTCGGCCACAGAATTTCCTACAGCGCTGATTACGCCCATGCCGGTAACAAAGATCCTGCTCAATGAAATTTTTTTATTTGGTGCGGTGCTGCTCCACATAGGCAGCCATGGTGTTGATGTCGACAAGGATTTTCCTGCCTTCCTTGGGGTCTTTTATCTCGATGCCGTATTCACGGCTCAGCAGTACGATCAGTTCGATGGAATCAATGGAATCCAGCCCCAGCCCTTCGCCAAAGAGCGGCTCGTCGTCTTTAATATCATCCGGGTTAACAGAGGTGAGGTTCAAAAACTGCACGATCTGCTGTTTCAACTGTTTTTTTAGTTCTGCTGTTTCCATGTTCATTGATTCAAATAAGATTTTTTCTTCTCAGTCCGTATAATGTGATCAGCTGTATCACCAGTGTAATACCCAATAAAGGTAGAATATTCATGGCAACATCTTTCAACTTGCCGCCTTCCAAAAATAAACCATAATAAGCCTCGAGGCACCAGTGCAGCGGCGATAGTTTCATAACGAACTGGAATGACTGCGGCATGGCAAAACTCGGTACCAGCAGTCCGCCCACGGCTGCCATCAGTACAATGGAAACGGCGCCGATTCCGTTTGATTGTTCCTGCGTTTTGGCAAACACGCCGATCATGATGGCGTAGCTTACAGCGCACCAGCCGCATACCAGCGTTACCACGGTTACCCCGGCCAGGTCGGGCAGGGCGAGCCTCGGCAATCCCATGGAAGGAAACAACCAGATGCCGAGAGAAAAAACCACGGCGGCCTGTGTTACGGTTACAAAAAGATAAGTAAGCTGTTTGGATAATACCGAAACCAGGTAATTGGTGGGTAAGGTTTTCAGGCGCACAAAACTGCCGTTCAGCTTTTCTCTCACCACGCTTCCGCCCAGGGAGATCACAATAAAGAACATGGCGAATACCGTCCATGCCGGTACATTATGCTGGGAGGCATTCGGAATATTACGGCTGCCGCTTCTTGAAACCGGTATTTCATTGATGGCCACCTGGCTGCCGATGAGTTCTTTTTCCATCGAGTCGGGCATGGCCTTTTCATTGAGGTTGAAGTAAAGGCTTTTCAGAACCTCTTTATTCTGTACAACCTGTAAAGCGCTGCGTAATGCACCCTGTATAGAGCGGCGGAATGTTTCCTGCAGTACCGGGTGATACAGCATGGTGATGGGCTGAACGGATCCGCTGTCGGTCTTCACACCATCGTTTGCCTGCATGCCGAAATTCTTCAGGGCTTTTACGGCAATCTCATCCGATTTGGATTTTATCTTTTTTGTAAAATCGGCCGGAATGATAATGGCGATCACGGCATCTTTGGTATGCATGCGGCCCGAAATGGCTTCGTCTGTTTGGTCGGGAGTTACGGTTTGAATGCGGAACATGCCCGCTTTGGTGATGGCCGCTTCCAGTTGCTTACCTGCTTCACCGGTATCACGGTTGCACAGGATCATGGGGACGGTATTGGTGTTCAGCATTTCAAACGTGCTGTTCTGCACGGCGGTGATCACCACGGCCAGCACGATGGGCATTACGAACATAAAGATCAGCCCGAGCTTATCCCTCGTGAGGATGCGGATATCTTTCAATATGGTTGACCAGAGCTTGAACATTACGAATCCCTGAATGATTTTCCGGTTAAATTAATGAACAGCCCTTCCAGGCCATCTTCTTTATGGTCGAACATCAGTTGCTCCAGGGTATCGTGTGCAATGATCCTTCCATCATCGATCAGTGCCACTTTATTACACAGGTCTTCTGCTTCGCTTAATTGGTGAGACGTATAAATCAGGGTTGTTCCGTTTTCATTCAGTTGTTTCAGGTAATGGATGATGGCGTGGCGGGAATGAACGTCAACTCCTACGGTAGGTTCATCCAGAAACAATATCTGTGGGTTGTGGATCACCCCGATGGCAAGGTTTACCCTTCGTTTCATTCCTCCTGAAAATTCCTGCACTTTTTTCTTCCGTACATCAGTGAGTCCAAGAATCTCTAATAATTCATCGGTTTTGGTTTTTATTTCCGACTTACCCAATCCAGCCCATGCCCCAAAGAAGGCCAGGTTTTCTGCCGGGCTTAATTCCTGGTAAAAAGAAAAATCCTGCGGCACAAAACCAAACAGGCGGTTGATGGATTTTTTGTGATGGGCAATTTCATGTCCGAGTAACTGCACACTTCCCTGCTGGTAATTGAGCAGACCGGTCATACAGTTCATCAGCGTGGTTTTGCCGGCGCCGTTGGGCCCGAATAAACCAAACCGTTCACCCTGTGTTACTTCCAGGTTCAGGTTGCTGAAACAGGCGGCCTGCTGCCGGGGGTAGGTAAATCCCAAACTGGATATACGCACCGCAGCCTGGTTCATGAATTCCATTTTATTTTTGAGAGGGCCTGAAATGCTTTTTTTTCGATGCCGGAAATTTCAATAAGGTAATCTCCCATTACATCAAAGTCGGCCTGGCTGCCGATGCGGCCTTTGTAAATACCGGCGGCATGAACAGCGGCATTGCGCCACTTGTCGCCGGCTTCAGTGAATATTTTTGAAATGTCCTGCAGTTCATCGATGGGATGCCAGGCCTGTGCTTCCTGTAAAAAGGCGGCATATATATAACGGAACCCGCCGCCGCCGGTACCAATCTCTTCCTGCATGCGTACAAGCTGAGCCAGGTATAAACCGGCGGTTTGCTGCCCGAGTTTATCCCGCCATTTTTTTATTTTCCTGCCAGTGGTGGCAATGCCTTTGTAGCCGGCAATGTTTCCGGGAATGCGGATCATGTGGTTTACATTCCGTTTGATTCCTTTCTCAATGGCTTTTTTCATCTGTTCATCAGTCACCGTTCTTTTTTCTTTCGGGAAATAGATCTGCCCGCGTGGCGCAAAAGCGCCTTTGGCAAAACGAACCCGTTGTAATTCGTAGCCGGTAAGAGAAGTAACGTTTTCCATTACAGGATCGCTGATCAGGTATTTATCTTCTTCCTTTCCAAACACAATCATGTTGTGTGCATTAAAATGGAAGCGGTATTCTTTCGGGAAATAAGTAAGATAAAACACACCTACCTGGGCGCCCACGGCTTTGCCGGCATCAAGGCATTCATCGAGGTATCTTTTGCCTGCATCCTGCGAAGCAAATTTTTTCCGGGCCACCGGTATATTGAGTGCGTTACAGGTTCTTTTGAAAATGAGGCCGGGCATGGTGCGGAAGGCGATGGCCGGGCCGTTGTTTATTTTTAGAAACGGCAACTGTACATAGAACAAACCGGAACCGATGCCGAATGCAAGGGGTTCGGTCAGTTTTTCTGCCCCGGCGGCTCTTAATAAATTGGTGGTTACGCCATTTTCACAATGAGCAGCCTGGAGGTGTTGGAAATCATTGTTCATGTACAGTCATAGTTTTTAGTTCTTCCACGCTTATGTTGAATGCTCCGGCGTATTTTTTTAATTTTTCATCAGTCAGTTTTTTGAACACATCGGCTTTCATGTGCCGTTTGATGGTCCATTTCCAGAAACCGGTATAGGCAGATACGATACCCATATCCATCAGCCTCAGCTCCATGAAGTACAGGATGGGGCTGGCTTCGCCCCGGAGTACTTTCTGGCGGGATTCTTCAATGCGTTTTTGAATGTCTTCCCATGCCACATCCAGCGCCTTGGTCTTTACATCCCAGCCGGTGCTGAGTTCGGTGCTGTACCTGCCGGAGCTGTCAACGGCATAAACCACTTCCTTGGTGAGTTTATTCAGCGCACCATCATCCTGGGGTATTTCTTCTTTTTTCATATTTCCGAAATCAGGTTGATATGAAGGATGAAATTACGGCAATCAGCCGGGAAAATGAATCAGCAAACCGTAAGCAGGCTGTACATATAAGAGAAGCGGGCGCTTTCCGGAACAAGCAACAGGATTTTGTCGCCCACTTTTAACCGGCCGCTGTGGAATAATTCATCCACCATTAAATATACCGATGCTGCCCCCACGTTACCTACCGTGGTAAGGTTCACAAACCATTTTTCGTACGGGATGGCGGTATCATTTTCTATCAGGCGTTTGAATATTTTATCTTTGAAGAATTCGCTCGACATGTGCGGAAGGAAATAATCAATCTCGCTGGATTTAACCCCGTGCTTTTCGAGGGCTGCTTTTAAGCCAACACCACCCAGGGGAACAATGTTTTCGCTCAGCAGCTTTACATCCTGTTTGATGCTCAGAACCGATTTATTGATCACTTCATCGTGGGTGAATTCCATATAGCTTTTCAGGCTGCCGTCTTTCATTTTTTCACTGGCGCTGTACATACAGGCTTCCATTTCGTTGGCATAGGAAACACCTTCCAGCCATTCCACCCGAAGGCTCAGTCCGTTTTCATTCTTTTTATTACTCATGAAGAAAGCGGCGGCGCCATCGGATAACATCCAGCGCAGGAATTCTTTTTCAAAGCTGATGTATGGATTTTCTTCCAGCTCTTTCAGTTTTTGGGCTTCGTCTTCAAACACGTCTGATACCAGTGAGGTGGAAAAACGTTCTGACCCTGTTGCCACGGCCGTTTGTGCATCCCCTGTTTTTACAGCCATGTACGCATATTTGAGCGCATGCATACTGGCACAGCAAACACCGGCGGGTGAAACCACTTCAATGGCGCCGATCTGGGGAACCAGGCCATGCACCATTACGCCGTGTGAAGGCATCATCTGGTCGGGAGTGGAGGTGCCGCAGGAAAGCAGGTCGATGTGTTTGGGTTTGCCATTGCCGTTTGCAATAACCGATTTTACCGCCATGGCGGTGATCTCGGCATTGGTGTGTGTTACTTTCCTGTCTTTGGTAAGGGCGTAATACCTGTTTTTGATTCCGTTATTGCGCAGAACAATCCGTTTTGATTTGGATGGCTGCCCGTTGATATAACCCAGGAACTCCTCCATTTCATCATTTGAAATGGGGTTGTTTGGGAAAAAAGAAGACGTATTGGTAATATAGACCTCGTTGAAAGACATCGGTGAGTTGGGTTAATTTATACCTGAATATTTTAGTTTTTGTTTTCGTATGCGTTCCGATAAGAATGGTTTGAAGAATATGGCATCAACAGTTAGTATTATCGGCGCAGCTATAAACAATGCAATTAAAAGATAATATTTGAATGCAACAAGCCAGGCTGTCTTTTTTTTCTTTTTGGCAATGATGCCTGCCCACACCCCGAAAATCTTCTTGGCCTTGGATTCTATAAACATTAAATTATATTTTACTACCACTGCTTTTTGCTGAAGCAGTTCATCCTGCAGGCCATTCCAGTTTTCGTTTTCCAGGTGTTTTTTTATAGTGAGCCCGAACGCCGAAGTGCCAGCAATGTCTTCATCTGAAACACCCGGTTTTGGAAAAATGTTCAGCCAGCGTCCTTTCTTTCCTTTGAACATCCAGTAAAAGATGGTGATAAAGCTGATGAAGTTGTGATGTTTATCCACCAGCGAAATATGGCCAACCAGTTGGGCGCCGGCTTCACGAAGAATAACTTTTACCCGTTCCATGGCGCTGATCCACATATTCCTTGCCCCGGTGATGGCAACAACGGGCGTATCTTTCAATACGGCACGTACCGTTGGGTGAAGCATGATTGAATTAACAGGGATGGAAGGCGAAAGAAACCAGGCCTGGTAACCAAGAATCACCAGGTCGTACTTAGCTTCTTTCAGCTGAAAGGGTTTTAATTCGGTAGGCACTTCATGCACACAGTGCGGCATTACCGCAAAAAACGCTTTTCCTGTCCAGGGGAACGGATAGGGTGCTGCCACGTCCACCCGTACTTTTTCAACCGTATGTCCGGCTTCCTGCAAAGGGGCCGTTAACTGGTCTGTGATCTCCGTTAACTGTCCTGATTGAGAATAATAAATAATAAGAATCTTCTTACCCATGCGGATGCAAAGTTAAGGAAGCAGCCCCTTTAACGATTTTGATTTTTTGCTGTAATCAATAATAGCCTGCTGAATGGCGGCTGGCAGGTTTTTATAATTGGAGAGTATCAGTTTGCTGTCGTGTTCAATGTTGTTCCGGTACTCAACCGCTTTAGGTGCATGCTCCTGGATGATGAGCCGGAGAAAACAATATTCCACGTTGTCGTTGTCTTTGCTGATCGACGCTTCCAGTTTTTTACGCCCTTCCTTGAACAGGCTGAGTTTTTCTTTTGCTTTGGAAACCAACCCGGCCTTTCTCATCAGGAGGGCGCCTTCATAGGCATCTTTCCCCGCCACGGCCAATGCTTTTACAATGCTGAGCTGGGAGTTTATGTCGTCTACTTTTTCCGATGCCATGGCATTGTAAAAAGCGGTTTTATCAAAAGCGGTGTTTAAAAAAAAACTCCGGGCCGGTATCGTTATACCCAGCAGTAACAACGAAAGAATAAGGGTGGTATGCTTCATATTTTATTAAAGTACAAAGATAAAGATTTGGGTTTTTACTGTGGTGAACTGCTGTCGTTAACGGGATGTAAAGTACAGTTCCTACGTAGATTTACTTTTACGGACATAGCAATAAAATATATCTGTTGTTCTGCCTGGGATAATACAATAAAGTGTTCAGGTAAAACGATTTATATCAGAATCCGCTTAACCGCTGAATCCGTACTGAAAAACCACAAGAATGAGATTGACCCGCCATGCGATTGCTGTGCTTTTGATGCTTTTGCTTCAGTCAAACAGTTCGTCATCCCGTTTTTTATTCAAACCGGAGCCTGTAAAAGGGAACCCGCTTCCGGCTGTTGCGGCCACCTCACCGATCGCTGCTGTGTTGTATGAAGAATGGGCGCTCGAATCGGCCGGGCTGTCGAAAGATGCGTTTGAAAAAGCCTATAAAGGGTTCATGGTGCTGCAGGCAAAAAACCGACTGAACAACTGTAGTCTGCTTACCATTGTTGATTACAGTCTGTCTTCCGTTCAAAAAAGATTGTTTGTGCTGGAAATGACCACCGGCAAACTGCTGTTTAATACCCTGGTGGCACATGGCCGCAGGTCGGGTCTTTAACGGGCCACTGATTTTTCCAATGCGGGCGAATCGCACAAGAGCAGCCTTGGGTTTTTTATCACACAAGGCACCTATAAGGGCAGTAATGGATATTCATTGAAATTAAGGGGCTGCGAAAACGGCATCAACAGCAATGCCCTCAACCGGGCCATAGTAATGCACGGCGCTGATTATGTAAGCGAACGGTTCATCCGGCAGAATGGATACCTGGGCCGGAGTTATGGTTGCCCGGCCGTACCGTTGGAACAGACTAAAAAAATTATTGATGCCATCAAAAACGGCAGTTGTATGTTTCTATACTATCCTTCAAAAAAATATTTCAGCCGGTCTACAATACTCAACAGCTGAAAATGATATTACCCCGCTAAATTCCAAGTTTTTATTGTTAGGCACGACAGGAGACAAGAGGCTCTGCTTTATGCGGGGCTTCTTTATTTACAGGATGATGAGTGCAGCGATCAGCTGGCAAGCCAGGCCCACCAGTAGTCCGGAATAGATTTCTTTTTGGGTGTGATTGCTTACCACAAAGCGGGCGGTACATACCATGCCTGTTACCAGGATGGCAAGTGCGAGGGGCCAGGTCATGAGCATGGTATTGCTGTTCATGACCACGATAAAAATGCCGATCAATCCACCGCACCCAATGGCATGCATGCTTATTTTAAAGAAGATATTTGCTAGCAGCGCAAAGATGGTGGTGATAAAAACACCTGTCATGAATGAAGGCAGCTCGGGTGAAAGTTGCGGCACAAACTTAAAGAATACCCTGGCCGCCCAGAAGTAAAAGATCATGGCTGCCAGGTAAGGACCGATGCGATCCTGCCGGGTGGGCAGCAATATGGAGCTGATAAACCCCAGTCCCTTCATGATCAACACAGAAAAGGCAGGAAAGAATGCCGTATTCAAAATAGTGGTGAGCAACAGCATCAGTTTTGAACCATCGCTGAAGCCGGAAAAATAAGATGGATGGAACCGCAGCAGGAAGGCTATCACATACGTTGGGATGAACAGCGGGTGAAATACCACGGAAAAAAGCTGTGCGGCTATCTTAAGTGCCAGGGAATAACCGGGTTTGTTTTCCGGGGCAGCAATATGTGTCCGTGCATCTGTCATAATTCTTTTCTTAAGCGGGCCACCGGTATATTCAGCTGCTCCCGGTATTTGGCCACCGTGCGGCGGGCAATATTATACCCTTTTTCCTGAAGCATCTCAGTTAATTTTTCATCACTGTGCGGATGTTTTTTGCTTTCGGCTTCAATGATATCACTGAGTATCTTTTTTACTTCCCGGGTGCTTACTTCTTCCCCACTATCGGTTTGCAGGCTTTCGCTGAAGAAGAATTTAAGCCGGTAGGTGCCGAATTCGGTTTGTACAAACTTGCTGTTGGCCACCCGGCTCACGGTGGATATATCCAGGCCCGTTGCCTCGGCAATGTACTTTAATATCATGGGCCGCAGGTCGGTTTCATCGCCGGAGATGAAAAAATCGTGCTGGTAGTTCATGATGGCTTCCATGGTATTGAGGAGGGTGTTCTGCCGCTGTTTAATGGCATCAATAAACCACTTGGCGGCGTCAATCTTTTGTTTGATAAACATCACGGCTTCTTTCTGGCGCTTGTCTTTTTTACTTCCCCGTTCGTAGTCTTTCAGCATGTCCCGGTATCCTTCGCTGATCCGTAGGTCGGGTGCGTTCCGGCTGTTGAGGGTAAGTTCCAGCTTGCCGGCGTTGTTATAAATGAAAAAATCAGGAACCACATAGCTCTCGGCTTTACTTCCTTCACCGATTGTTCCGGCGGGTTTGGGGTTCAGTTTAATGATCTGGTTGATGACTTCTTTGAGTTGTTCGTCCGAAAGGTTCAGCCCCCGCTGGATCTTTTCATAGTGTTTTTTGGTAAACTCTTCAAAATACTTTTCCAGCACTTTTATAGCCATCTCCACATTCCTGTCCTGGTTTACCTTTCTTTCCAGCTGCAGCAGCAGGCATTCCTGCAGGTTGCGGGCGGCAATGCCCGCCGGGTCAAATTGCTGTATCTGCAGCACCAGCCCGGCTACTTCGTCTTCGGTGGTTTCAATATTCTGGCGGAAAGCAAGATCATCCACAATGGCAGATATTTCCCTGCGCAGGTAACCATCATCATCCAGGTTACCAATTATCTGTTCTGCAATTTTGCGCTGGTGATCACTCAGGGTGAGCATACCCAGCTGCTCCAGCATCAGTTCATTGAACCCCCGTTCCACTTTAATAGGAATCGTTTTGTTTTCATCAATCTCGGGGTAATTGTCGTCTTTCAGTTTGTAATCGGCAATTTCATCATCACCATCGTTTACGTATTCTGAAATGTCGATATTGTCGTATTCGTCTTCGCTGCCATCCGGCTCCGTGTCTTCAGCATCCGTATCCGAAAATTCATCATTTGCTTCCTGGTATTCGTCCTCGTGCCCTTCTTCGGCTTCTTCCAGGGCGGGGTTTTCTTCAATCTCTTCCTTGATGCGTTCTTCCAGTAAGGCCGTGGGAACCTGCAGCAGCTTCATCAGCTGTATCTGCTGGGGGGATAGTTTCTGTAATTGTTTCTGGTATAGTCCCTGACTTAAAGCCATATTCCTGTTCTTCTTAGGGTAATGCGTTTATGTGGTTATACAATTTGGTAATTGAGTTCAATAACAACGTAAATTTACACCGATAGCATATTGAAAAATGTATAAAAAAGCTAAAATTTTACTTTTTTGCATGATTTTTGTGGGAAGCGCCGCTTTTTGTCAGGAATTTACGGGTAAAGAGCAGGCAAATGCAGCATTGCATCCTTACAAATTGCAGAATAACTTCCGAAAATACGCCTCGGTGAAGCAGGTTTTGGAGGAATCCAAAAGCAAAACATTGGTTAAATCAGCGGACCGGGAGAGGAGGATTTACACAAACCAGCTTGCCTGCCACATTTTAAGGGCGGATTATTATACCCGGAATTTCGGGTTCTTCTGTAAAAAGGAATTACAATTTGAAAAAGCCACGAAGATTCCCCTGCGGTTCAGGCTGGGGTCACTTCAGTATAATGATTACCTGGAACAGAAACCCAATGCGGTGAACCCGCATTGATTGTATCAGGCCATTTGTTTCTGTGTGCTCAATACCTTCTTAATTACATTTACCATCTGCTCGCCTTTTGTTCTCAGCTGCTCATCGGTCCATAGCAGGCCAATGGCTGTGGAAACGCAACGGCCCATGACAGCATCGCTGGCACTGAAGTCTTTGGTGGCATGCTGAATAACGGCCGCTTTCAGGTCGGGGTGCAGTGCATTCAGCGTGACTGCATTTTTCAGGTGATCCCATTTGCGGATATAATGCCAGTTATTGTCGTACCAGTAGAAATTACCGGCCAATATTCCCTGTGCCTTCATTTCGGTAACGACAGCCCGGGTTATTTCTTCAGTAGGCAGGAACCAGCTGAGGAAGGTACAGCTGTCACCAGCTTCATCCGGAATTCTTCGGAAAGAGATTTCCGGAACAGCTGACAGTATGTTTTTTAATGCGGCGTGATTCTTTTTCTGAATGGCGAGGAACTCATTGAGTCTTTTTACCTGGGCCAGGCCCACTGCCGCATGCAGTTCACTGATCCTGAAATTGTACCCGATAAACGGATGAAGGTCGGCTCCGCGGTCAATTCCTTTGTGATCGTGGCCATGATCGCTGTAGCCATCGCTGTTGATATACACATCTTCCCGGTTGGTCATCACCACACCGCCTTCGGCACAGGTCATGGTTTTTACAAAATCAAAGCTGAAGGTTCCGGCATCGCCGATGGTGCCCAGTTTCTTTCCTTTATAAGTGGCGCCGATGCTCTGGCAGGCGTCTTCCAGGAGTATTAAGTTATGTTCTTTGCATATTGCCTGTAACGCATCCATGTCGGCCATGCTGCCACACATGTGCACCGGCATCACGCATTTTGTTTTTGGGGTGATGGCGTTCTTTACGGCTTCGGGATTCAGTGTCAGTGTATCGTCCACGTCTACAAAAACCGGAACGGCGCCCACGCTTATTACAGCTTCAAAGCTTGCCACAAAGGTGAAGGATGGCAGGATGATCTCATCGCCATAACCAATACCCAGGGCACTCATGGCGGTTGTTAAAGCGGCCGTACCACTGCTCACCAGTTGTGCATGTTTACATCCGAAGCTGCTGCAAATGGCATCTTCCAGTTCTTTTGATTTCCAGATTCCCTTGCGGGGTCCATCAAATCCATACCGCATCAGGATTCCTGTCTGTAATACATCATTTACTTCTTTGCGTTCGGCATCGCTCCATAATTCGTAACCAGGCATATAAAAAAGTTTATTGGTTAATTGGTTGTTGGTTTATCAGTGCAAAGGTAGAAAAAATGAAAGGGGATTGAAAGCCAGTCATCATTACTTACCATTGCTTATGGTGGTCATTTCTGGTGTTTTTGCCGGCTCCTTGAAATATTCCAGCCGCAGGCTGTCACTCCAGCCATTTGGATTGTTGTTGAACGAACGGCTGCTGAAAAAGATCATGCCCTGTATGTTGGGGGTGTTTCTCAGGGCTTCTATCTGCCGGGGTAATTGGGTTATGTCTTTCCAGGCGCTGTTGCTGCCGGCCCGGTAAACTCCCAGGCCGATGTAACAGTTCTTTCCATACGTATGTTTGCTCCACCAGTCGAGCAGCACTTCATAGGGAGCCGCCTTATGGCCGAATTCCCAGTAAAGTTGTGGTGCCACATAATCGATCCAGTTGTTTTTCAGCCATAATAATATATCAGCATAGAGGTCGTCGTAATTCGTCTGCCCGGCTTTTGTTTTACTGCCATCCGGGTCCTTGTCGTCGTTGCGCCAAACGCCAAAGGGACTGATTCCGAACTGGCATTTTGGATTTGCTTTTTTTATGGCATTACTCAGCCGTAAAATAATCGAATCCACATTGCTTCTTCTCCAGTCTTCTTTATTCATTCCATTCCCATAGCGTACATAACTGCTGTTGTCGGGAAATTCTTTGCCGGCAATACGGTAAGGATAAAAATAATCATCAAAGTGAACGGCATCCACGGCGTAGCGGCTTACCACGTCGCTTACCACGTTGGTCACAAATTGCTGCGCTTCCTTATTTCCGGGGTCGAAATATCTTTTATCGCCGTACGTAAGAAACCATTCGGGATGTATCCGGGTGATGTGGTTGGGTGCTATGGATGAGGTATTAATGTTGAACACGGCCCGGTACGGGTTCATCCAGGCATGAAACTCCATTCCTCTTTTGTGCGTTTCAGTCACCATAAATTCCAGCGGGTCGTAATACGGCATAGGCGGTCTTCCTTGTTTACCGGTGAGGAATTCGCTCCAGGGTTCGTACTGGGATGGGTAGAAGGCATCGGTTACAGGGCGTATCTGAACGATCATGGCATTCATACCATTTCGCTGGTGCATATCGAGCAGGCGGATAAACTCCACTTTCTGTGAGTCGGAGTTATAGTTCCCTCTCGATGGCCAGTCGATGTTATCAACGGTGGCCACCCAAACGCCGCGGAATTCCGGCTTTGCCTGGGCATGGGAAAAAGCAGGCAGCAGGCAGGCGGCCATAATGCATAAAGAAGAGAAGATGGGTTTCATGAATGGTATTACTTTGATTGGCGGATTTTATCCAAAAGTTTATTCAGCTGGGCGGCTTCGGTGGCAGAAAGGTTCCCGAATAAGGAATCCATTTCCTGCTCGTGCTCGTCTATTTTCTTCAGGAGTTTTTTTCCTTTTTGAGTAATGCTCACGTCTACCAGGCGTTTGTCATTTTTACAGGTATTCTTCTGAGCCAGCCCTTTTAATACAAGCCGGTCAACGATGCGGCTTGTATCGCTCATTTTATCCAGCATGCGTTCCCTGATCTGCAGGGTGGAAATAGGAACACCGGCCCCACGCAGGATGCGTAAGATATTAAACTGTTGCCCCGTGATGCCTTCCCGTTCAAAAAAGGCCTTCATCTTTTCATTTACCCAGTTGTAGGTGTATATGAGGTTGATGATACCCTTTTGGTGATCGTTGCGGAAGTGTTGCTGGCTTATGTCTTTTTCAATGCCCATATAGTATAACTGGAGCTGCGGCGCTATTCAGGCACGGCAGGTGTACCAAATTCGTTCATGTATATTTTTACCAGGATGACGAAATAACTGATCAGCAGCGGACCGAAGATAACGCCCCAGAAGCCAAACAATCCCAGCCCCACAATAACGCCAAAAACTGTGATCAACGGATGCACATCCATGAATTTTTTCAACAAGGTCAAACGCACCACATAATCAATATTGGAGATGAGTACAGCGGCATAAACCAGTAACCCGATTCCGTGACCCGTTTGCCCGGTGGCAAATAAATAAGCCGTTAACGGAACCCAGATCACCGCACTGCCCACAATGGGCACCATGGAAAATACGCCGGTTAAAAAACCCCACAATCCAAAATCCTTTACGCCAAAGATCCAGTATCCGATGGTGGCCACAATACCCTGGATGATGGCCAGCACCGGGATGCCGATGGCATTTGCCCGGATCATGCTCCGGGTTTCATGACTCAGCATATCGATATTCTCCTGTTTTAAAGGGGTAAAATTCCTGAGGAATTTTTCCACCTCACGACCGTTCTTCAGTAAAAAGTAAAGCAGGAAAAACATGACTGCAAAATTACTGAGAATAGCAGCAGAACTGTTGATCAAAGAAGGAATAATCGCTGCTGCCTGTTTCTGAAATGTTAAAATATTTTCGTCGGTCATCAGTTGATACCCGGTCAGTTCATAGATCTTCTGTCCCACAATCTTTCCATCGGCCAGCAGTTCCTGCTGGTTGGCTAAAATACCCGACAGTTCTTTCGAAAGCAGCCGGATGGAAAAATAAACAGGCAGGGCAATCAGCACCATGCTGCCGGCAATAAACAGGATGGCAGTGGTTGTTTTCTTCCATTGCTTTTTGATGGTGAGGTAAAAATAGCTGTCGCGTGAAAGGATGTACAGCGTGATGGCTCCGAGAAAGCCGGGCAGAAAAATATACAGCTGGTGCATCAGCAGTACCGCCAGCAGTACAATCAGCAGCAGCAAGATCACCTGGCGGAGACGGTTATTGAAGGTGGATGGCATAGTGGTGAAAGTGCAAATGTCTGCATTTTAATCTTTCCAAACCGAAACGCCTTCACTGCAGTTGGCACAGATGTCGATGTTTTTCCGGCTCTTCATCAACTCGTTCCTGAACTGGCGGTAATTATCGTTTTGCCAGATCTCTTTGAAAGATTGCATTTTGAGATTCCCCAACTGGTGAGTGGCATCCTTATCAAAGCAGCAGGGAACCACCAGGCCGTCCCAGGTAATCACGTTGGCGTGCTGCAGTTTCCAGCAGCGGTTGGCCAGTTTGTTTTTTGCCGAATACCTGCCGTCGGCATTCTTTTTATACCGGCTGTATTTATCGATCGTTGGAATCAGGTTGTTGGGGTCGGTTTCGTATTCATATACCTGGGCTGTTTTAAACCGTACTTCATCCACTCCCGCTTCTTTGGCCAGCCGCTTTATGTCTTCCACCTGGTGTTCGTTTGGTTTTACCACCAGGAACTGGAAGAAAATGAAGGGCGTTTTGCTTTTTAATGTTTTCTTCCATTTTACGATGTTCCGGGTGCCCTGTAAAACCTTTTCCAGGTTTCCACCCACCCGGTATTGTTCGTATACATCCTGCGTGGTGCCATCGATGGAAATGATCAACCGGTCGAGACCGCTTTCCACGGTTTTTTTGGCCACTTCTTCCGTAAGGTAATGGGCATTGGTGGAGGTGGCGGTATAAATCTTTTTATCACTGGCATACTTCACCATATCCAGGAAATCCGGATTCAGGTAAGGTTCGCCCTGGAAATAAAAGATTAGGTAAAGTAGTTCCTGGTGAATCTCGTCGATGGTTTTCCGGAAGAAATCGTTTTTGAGCATCCCGGTTGGCCGGGTAAACTGCCGTAAGCCGCTGGGGCATTCGGGGCAGCGCAGGTTGCAACTGGTGGTGGGTTCAAACGAGATGGACACCGGGTAACCCCATTGCACCGGCCGGTTCAGCAGGCGGCTTGCATAAAAACTGCTGAGCACTTTAATACCGTTTGTAAATCGCCGGAATGTAAGTTTGCTTAACAGGTTGGTACTGTCGTTCCAGTTGAATCGGGGCATACACAAAGTTAAGCCGATTGGGAGGAATTGACGGGAGGAACGCTTCCTAAAACGGGAAAGAATTATTTCAGGTTACAGGCCTCGTCGAGAGATGCGGTAATGTGTTCATCAACATTTTCGAGCCAGATCTTCAGCGGGGAGAAGCTAAGACTGTTGTTGCTGAAACCTTCATAGTTATGAAACAGTACATTCAGGGTAATGAAGTTCATTACGTAGGCCCTGGTTTCGGATGGCAGGTATTCTTTAATATCCCAGAAATCAGGATCAGTTTTACCTGTCTTTTTCATGGCTTCCCACACATTGCCCACGCCGCAATTATAACTGGCTACCATCAGCAGCAGGTCATTATCAAGGTTGCGCCCACGGTCTTTCAGGTATCGGGCTGCCGCATGGGTCGACTTATTAAAGTTCTTACGGTCGTCGCGGCCGCCGGGTTTCTTTACGATGATCTTTTTGATAACCTTTCCTTTCTTGTTACGGATCAGTTTTACGGTACCGCTGTTGCGGGGAACGTATTTTAACCCGTACTCTCTTGCCACATCATCCATAAACTGCCAGTAACCCACTGCACCGGCCCTTGAAACCGCATTTGCATTGAAGGCGCTTTCCAGGGCCATCAGCATTTTAAGTTCATCGGGCAGGTCGTATTTTTTAAGAATGGCACTTACCTTGGGGAAATATTTTTTGCTCCGGTTGTAAGTGCGGATCACGTATGCCCTCCTGTTCTCAGAAAATTTTTCGATGTATTCAAGCGATTCGTTTTCGTTTCCGCTCAGTACTTCCGGGAAAACCACATTGGCTTCTTTGCCAGCATAGGAAATGGTTTCAGGCTTTTCGGGACCGTTGAATGTTTTCCTGGAAGTATCGCTTAATGGAGCTGCACCAGCAACCACTGCCATACCTAAAGTAAAAAACAGTATCAAAATTGACTTTGATACTGTTGAAGAAATTTTGTTTTCTTTACTTGAACGGGGTTTTAACTTCATAGAGGTATGCAATTAAAAACGGACTTTTTGTTAAACGGATGCAGGGGCCCATTATTGCCCGTTCACAAAAAATTATGAACTTTAAAAGGGTGGCCGGCACAGGCTGACCCCATTAAGTATGCACATTTTTTTTATCATGTATATATTAAACAGATAAGACGAGACCATGAAATTTCATCATCATATGTATTTACTTAATTGTTGTCTGACATGAAGCCGCATACCGGGAGCCGGGTTGTTTTTATAGGCGCCGGCATTTTTATCATGCTGTATTTTTTGGCTGCCTGGTTTTACCCGGGCGGATCACAGGCCGATAAAAACCTGCGTGTATTCAGCTGGATGAATAATTACTGGTGCGACCTGCTCAGTGAGCAGGCAAAAAACGGCCAGGTGAATACGGCCAGGCCCGTTGCAGTTGCTGGCTGGATTATTTTATGCCTGTCACTGATGATCTTCTGGTATTTTCTGCCTGCCCTGTTACCGGAAAATAATGTGCTTCGGAAAATAACCCGTTGGTGCGGCGTGGCGGCCATGCTGGTAGCCATGGCCCTGTTCACAAAACTGCACGACGTAGTGATTCATATTGGAGGAGCCCTTTGCTTTGTTGCACTCTGCAGCACATTTGCGGGCTTTTATAAGGCCAGGCGATACAACTTTTTCTATACCGGGCTGTTTTGCATGGTGCTGATGATCATCAACTACCTTATCATGATTGGCGGCATCGGCACCACGTGGCTTCCGCTTATTCAAAAGATTACCTTTTTTCTGGTAATAGCTTGGATCCTTTTTATTAACCGGGCTTTGTACCGGACTTCCTCATAAACTCCTCCTCTCTTTTATTAAAATTTTAGCAGCCGGGTGAAATTTCTTTTGTGCAAATTTGCGTTCTAATAGTCCCTGCTTGGCAAAAAAGAAACGTTCCCTTTTTGCGGTGATCCTTATCCCGGCCATGCTGCTTGCCGTTGCAGCAGCAGCCGTTTACTATATCGCTTACGTGGTGAATAAACCAAGCTTTGTACGTTATCCCGCTTTTGAAATAGACCTCCCGGTGAATTACAATATTCATGGCATTGATGTAAGCCGTTACCAGAAAAACATCGATTGGGAAGCGGTAAAAGCCATGCAGGATAAACAGGTGAAGATCGGCTTTGCTTTTATCAAGGCCACAGAAGGGCTTGGCCGGGTGGATAATAATTTCCGGCAAAACTGGTTCCGGGCCAAAGAGGCAGCCATGCCGCGGGGTGCGTATCATTTCTTCATTCCGTCGAAAAGCGGAAAGGCCCAGGCAGAAAATTTTATTGCCACCGTTTCGCTCAGTAAGGGTGATCTGCCGCCCGTACTTGACATTGAAACCGCCAGTGGTGCATCACCCGCCGACCTGCAACAGCGAACCAAAGACTGGCTGCTGATGATTGAAAAGTTTTATAAAGTAAAACCCATCATCTATACCAATATTGATTTTTACAACAACTTCCTGGATGGGAAATTTGACGATTACCCGTTGTGGGTGGCTCATTATTATGTACGTGATAAACCCAGGATAGAGCGCAGGTGGAGTTTCTGGCAGCACAATGAAAAGGGACGGGTGAACGGCGTGGATGCCTATGTGGATTTTAATGTGTTTAACGGCGATAGTGCCGCATTCCGGAAAATGCTGTTGAAATGATGCAGCATAAGTATTATTTTTAAAGAAGAACCAGCTTCACCAAAAACATTACCGGCATGGGAATGGAAGAAGAAACCAGGGCCTTCCTGGTAAAAATACTGCAAACCATATCCATCGTTTTGTTGTGGATGATGATCAATGTCTTTATCGGGATCTATAAAGGCGCCGCTTTTTTTGAAGACAGTCCCGGCTGGAAAAATTATCTCTATTATGTTTTTTTCCTGGGCAGCCTGCTGGCTCTCGTCGTTCACCTCCGCCGTAAATGGAAGTTATAATCAGCTGCTGTGATCAGCCACAATCAGCCATTGGCCGTTCACTTTCCTGAAAAGCAGGCTGAAGTGTCCTTCCTGGTTTCCGGCTTTCAGGGTGAGATGCCATTTCCCTACCACAAAGAAGTGATCAGCCGATACCCGTTTCACCTGCAGGATGGTAAAGTCAAGGGTACCCATGGCGTCAGCATCCGGATACCCTTTTTTATAACTGTTCAAAGTGCCTAGCCATCCATAAGTAATCCCCCGCTTGCCAATAAACATCAAAGAATCATTTTGCCAGTAGCCCTGCATATAGGTTTCAATATCACCCTTGTTCCAGGCGGTACGCTGCTTTTCCAGTACATCCCGGATTGCCCTTTCATCAGTTTGCTGTGCAGCGGCAGACAGGTATACGCAAAGGGCTGTTACAAAAAGGAGGAGGTTCTTTTTCATGTTTTTTCGTTGAGGTATAAATATAAGAAAACCGGTTCAGTGCCTGTGATGGGGAGAAGCACACTTGCTGCGGTGGCAAAGCCGGTAGTTATAAAAATGAGCGCTGATGATAGCAGCAACAGCAATAAACAAAAACAACAACGAGAGCCGCCCGTCTACAAACTGTTTTAAAACAAGGAATACAAATCCGCCCGAAAAAACCAGCACCGGCACCAGCGACCGGTGGTGTTTGATGAACCCATGGAATAGCGAATACGAGCCCACTGCAAATGCCAGGGCAATCATACCCCATTCAAAAAATACGTTGTGAATGATGTTAATACCAAACACCGGCAGGGTGCTGAGCAGGATGGGCAATACCGCACAGTGGATGGCACAGGCAATGGATGTAACAATTCCAAGGGCATCCCAGTTCAGTTTGATATTCATGGAGGGCAAAGATAAGAAAAATGCAATAATGTTGCAAAAAAACAGCCCCGGTTTGCCCTGCTACCCGAAAGCATTGTAAATTTGCTGCAAAGCATTCCGATGAAAAAGAGATGGCTGATCTATGTTGGTTTTTTTGTGTTGCTGCTGGGTGGTTTTTACCTGGCCCTGTTCAGCAATTATGACTTTTCCAAATCCAACCTTCCGGTACGCAATGCAACGGTGGAGGATTTCGCATTCATTGACCAGGATGGGAAGACAATCACCCAGCGGGATGTGGAAGACAAGGTATATGTGGCGGACTATTTCTTTACCACCTGTAAAGGCATTTGTCCGAAAATGAATGCCAATATGCGGCGGGTATATGATGCATTCAAAGACGAGCCCGGGTTCATGATTATTTCGCATACCTGTATGCCCGAAACAGATTCGGTGCCGCTTTTAAAAGCCTATGAAGAAAAGATGCTCAATGGCAAACTGGTGCAGAAAGAAGACGGCTCTTATAAACTGCAATACGACCCCGCTTCAAACCTCAAACCCCAAACCTCAACTCCCAACTGGCGTTTTGTTACCGGTGATAAAGCACTTCTCTACAAAATGGCACGGCAGAGTTATGGTATCGATAACGGCAAGCCCGATTCGGCACAGATACAGGACCAGTTCATCCACACCCAGTTTTTTGCGCTGGTGGACAAACAGGGCAGGGTACGGGGCATGGTATACGACGGGCTGAATAACGATGAAGTGGACAAATTGATTGCCGATATAAAAGGACTGCTGAAAGAGAAAGTAACCTCTAAACATTTCATGAACGGATTCAGCAACACCCCCAATTAATAGCATGGATCAATTACTCGACATATTAAAAAAGAACCAGCTCAGCGTAACCGAGGGCCGGAAAAAAATTCTCGGACTTTTTTTAAATAGCCCCGGTGCCCTGGCGCATGCGGATATTGAAAAAAATACCGATGCTTCGTTTGACCGGGTAACAGTATACCGGACGCTGCAGACATTTGTTGACAAGGGAATCATTCACAACATACCCACCACCGATAATTCAATATTGTACGCCTTGTGTAAGGATAACTGCGAGGCAGGGCATCACCACGACAATCATGTACATTTTATCTGCGACGTGTGTGATAAAACCATCTGCATGGATCATGTGTCTGTTCCTGAAATAAAACTTCCCAAAGGCTTCAAGCAACGGCAGGCCGATGTGGTGATCAGCGGGGTATGCAGTGATTGTAAGTGACCATCAATCCATCTGTGCTTTCACAAACTCCATCAGCACTTTTATCCGTTGCGGGCTGAAATCGAATTTCAAACCGGCGGCTTCAAAAAGTTGTGGCAATGTTCTGGTACCGCCCAATGCAAGCGCTTTGCAATAGTTGTCCATCGCCTGCTGCCTGTTTTCCCTGAACTGCATCCACATACCAATGGCGCCCAGCTGGGCAATACCATATTCAATATAATAGAATGGAACCTCAAACAAATGAAGCTGCTTTTGCCATAAGTTACTGCGGTAGGTCTCCAGTCCGCTGTAGTCAATAACATCGTCCTGGAACTCTTTTAATACTTCATTCCATTTATCCGTACGTTGTTCATGTGTGTGCGAAGGGTTCTCATATACCCAATGCTGAAACTTATCGATGATGGCAATCCACGGGAAGATGGTAATTACCCGTTCAAGCTGATGTTCCTTTGCTCTTCTCAGATCTTCTTTGTTGGAAAAGAATGTTTCCCATTCATCCATGCTCATCAGCTCCATGCTCATGCTGGCCACTTCGGCAATCTCCATGGGATATTCTTTAAAGCCATTCAGTTCCAGCGGGTGTGCCAGGAAGGAATGAACCGCATGACCTCCTTCGTGCAGCATGGTGGTCACGTCTTGCATCTGCCCGGCGGCATTCATAAAAATAAAGGGCGCCCCGCTTTCTGCCAGCGGACAATTATATCCTCCCGGGGCCTTGCCCTTGCGGCTTTCCAGGTCAAGGTGTTTCAGTTCATTCATCTTCTTCAGACAGTCGCCGAAGAAAGGGCGGAGTTTGGTAAAACATTCAACAGATCGTTCAATAAGCTCTTCACCTGTACTGAACGGACGGAGTGGATTCACGCCTGCCGGTTCGGCATCAATATCCCATGGCCGCAAGGTATCCAATCCCAGTTTTTTCTTTTTATTCCGGTAAATGATATTCACCAGCGGTAATACATGCAGTTTTACCGCCTCATGAAACTGGTAACAATCTTCTTTGGTATAATCAAATCTTCCCAGTTCTTTAAAACGATAGTCGCGGTAATTGTGGAAGCCGGCATTGACTGCTTCCTGGTTTCTTTTTTCGATCAGCTGATCGTATAATCTGTTCAGCGCTTCCTTATCCTGCAAACGCCGCTCCTGTATTTTGCGGTACACTTCTTCCCTTACGGCTCTGTCGGCACTTTCTAAAAACTGAGCCGCCTGCTGAAGGGTATATTCCTGCTCCTTGATGGTTACGGTCATTTTGCCTGAGATCACACCATATTGCTGCTGCATAACTGAAAGTTCGGCCTGCAGCGGAATGTTGGCTTCCCGGAACAGCTCAATGCTTTTGCGGATGTTGCGGAGATAGGTAAAATATTTCGCCTCATCCAGTTCATTGGTCAAAGGATGATTCACCAGCTTTTTATTCAATGCATCGGAATAAGGCTGAATTTTCGGCTGGATCTCCATGAAGAAGAAGTTGAAGGCTTCTTCCAGCGACTTGTTCTCGGTATCGCAGGTCATCCTGATCTGCCGCCAGCAGGCGTCTTCGTTCACGAGGGCTTCCAGTTCACTCTGGTCCTTCAACCACTTTTCCAGATCGTTCCTGGTTTCCACCTTCCTTTCCAGCAGCTCTTTGAAATAAGGTTCCAGGTGCTGCCAGTCGGTTATTCTAAAATCTACCGGAAGAAAACGGCGGGGAAGTTTTTTTATGTCTGCGGTATACATGGTCCGCGTAATAAGGGTTTAAATTAAAATCCTGCCCTATCAACAGGCAGGATCCTAAAAAAGTAAAGAAATACGG
>DMRT01000007.1 GCA_003455235.1 Chitinophagaceae bacterium | reverse complement strand
CGTTTATAACTTTCAATGGCAAATGCATCCTGGTCTTCCCGGCTGATGCAGCAGGTGGACGCACACAACTCGGCTGCATTACCCATTGCCTTGCCATCATAAGCATCCGTGAGCCCGTCTTTTGCGAGGCCATCTATAAACTGAACATTTCCATATTTATTGCCCCAGCGTAAACTATCGGAATAAAAAGGCGCATTGCTCATGCTTTCCATGCCGCCTGCAATCACCACATCGGCATCTCCCAGCCGGATGCTTTGTGCACCCTGGGCAAGGGCTTTCATGGCACTGGCGCACACTTTATTCACGGTGGTGCTGTTTACGGTATCAGACAAACCGGCAAAACGGGCTGCCTGGTGCGCAGGCGCCTGTCCCAGGTTCGCCTGTACCACCGAACCCATCAGTACCTCCTCCACCATAGTTGGGTCAACCCCTGCTTTTTTCAGTGCACCTTTGATGGCGATGGCTCCCAGCTGGGTGGCGCTAAGATCTTTCAAAGAGCCTCCAAAGCTTCCGATTGGGGTACGAACGGCTGAAATGATATACACTTCTCTCATATAGCTTGACATTTAGATTGCAAATATACGCAATAGGCGCTTAGGCGATGACGCTCCCGTCATGGATGCCAGTGGTGGAAGCTACTGTTCATATTTCCTGCTTGCAAATGACAATTCTTGTTTGTAGATTAATGGCCCCATTGAATGACTGTTTTATTTTTTCAAACCAAACTTCCAAAAAAATGAACAAGAACGAAACAGGAATTTCACCCCGCCGTAAATTCCTGGGAACTATTGCTACCGGAGCTGCCGCACTCGGACTTTCCACTTTGGGCGCTCCTTCTACTGCCCATGCAGGTATGCTTTCATCTTTTGATCATGAAACGGGTAAACCCGGCGACCCCGACGAATGGTTTAACCAGGTAAAAGGAAAGCACCGGATGGTGTTTGATGTGGTGGAACCGAAACAGGGGCATGAATCCATACTTCCCTTTGCCTGGCCAAAGGTTTTTTTACTCACCAATGCCGCCACGGGTACACCCGAAAAAGATAATTCGGCGGTGGTGATACTCCGTCACAATGCCATCCCTTATGCCATGGAGGACCGGCTTTGGGCCAAATATAAATTCGGGGAGTTCTTCAATATTAAAGACGATACCACCGACGCTCCCTCCGTTCGCAATCGCTTCTGGAAACCAAACCCCGGCTACAGTGTGCCGGGTGTGGGTCCGGTCCCCATCGGCATCAATGAACTGCAGGAAAGCGGCGTGATGTTCTGCGTATGCAGCATGGCCATCAACGTAATCAGCGCCGTGGTGGCCGGCAGCATGAAGATGAAACATGAGGACGTAAAAAACGACTGGATTTCCGGCATACTCCCCGGCATCCAGCAGGTACCCTCTGGCTTGTGGGCCGTGGGCAGGGCGCAGGAACACATGTGCGCCTATGTGCATGTGTAAACAGAGACCATCATACATACACAAATGAGAAATGGCCGCTGAATCAGCGGCCATTCTTTTTGCCGGTTTCCATCACCACGCTTCCTCTGAAACAGGTTTACCATCTTTCGTAACGACGTACAGGATACAGGAACCGGTTCCTGCGGTCGGTGAATTTATCCATCACAGCGTTTACTTCACAGTTGCGTTGTTCCTGCAAAAAGCTGATCTGGCGTTTCTTTTCCCTCCAGCTCATGAAGTACTTATTCTGCACGGCCTGTATTTTATAGTCGTAGTTGCGGTTGATCTGGGCAATCTGCATGTCTTTCTCCCGGTCTGAGAAGTAATAACCACCCCGGCGATTGTCGTGCTTATCGTATTTATCATACCTGCCGTACTGGTCTTTTCCGTCGCGGTCGTAACCGTCGTTGCCGCGGCTGGCCCAGTCGCCACCTTTGTTATCGTTTTGCGCAAAGGCAGTGTTGATGGTAAATACGGAAATCAAAATGGTAAAAATCCTTTTCATAGTTGTAATTTTTAAATTGTTATCAATGACTATAAGATGGATTCTTACTTGTCCTGTTTACAAAGGGGTTGTTAAGGGATATTAATCGGTCGTTAACTGGAATTAAACCGCTTATAAAAAAACAGTTTGCTGTTCCCGTATTTTAAGTAGCTTAGGTTTTAAAATAAAAAATCAACGGCATGAAACAGTTTCTCTCCGCACTCACACTTATTACTTTGATTGTTATTGCATCCTGCGCAAAAAAAACAGCGCCGGCCACCAGTGCTGCTGAACCACCCAAAGCAAAAGCCACTTCGTTCACAGCAGAAGTATCGCCGTTGCTGCAGGCCAAATGCACTCCCTGTCACTTCCCTTCCAAGGGTGGTAACAAGGCCAATTTTGAAACCTATGCAACCGCCTCAAAATTCGGAGCTGCCATGTTAGAGCGTGTACAAAAGAACCCGGGCGAACGGGGATTCATGCCCATGCGTAATCCAAAACTTTCAGATACTGAAATCGCCACCCTGAAGAAATGGGTGGAAGGCGGCATGACAGAGAATTAATGGCGGTATTACACTGATTTTATTCTTGGATCAACAACCCGGTACAACACATCGGCCAGCAGGTTGATGAGGATGAATATGCATGCACTGAGCAATACGGAACCCATCACCACGGGATAATCCAGTTTCTCCAGTGCATCCACGGTTATTTTACCGATTCCCTTCCAGCCAAAAATGTATTCGATGAAGAAAGCACCGGCCAGCAGTTCGGCAAACCAGCCGGTTACCGCGGTGATCACCGGGTTAAGTGCGTTACGTAAAGCATGGCGGAAGATGATGTCTCGATGGGATAATCCTTTTGCATACGCCGTGCGGATATAATCCTGGCTCAATACATCCAGCATGGAGCTGCGAGTAAGCTGGGTAATGATGGCGAGTGGACGGATGCCCAGCGTAAAGGCAGGCAGCACAAGGTTTTTTAACACAAGGTACTTTTCACCGGTCACCTGGTCTATTTCGTACCAACTGCCGGTTAAATTAAGACCGGTGTATGCGTGCAGCACCACACCGAAAACAAAGGCAATGATGATGGCCATGAAAAAAGAAGGAGCAGAAATGCCGGCGATGCTGGAAAAAACCGCAGTGCTATCCATCCAGGTTCCTTTTTTAACGGCAGCCAGCATACCCAGTAATATTCCGATGATGCTGGCAAAAAGCATGGCCGTAAATGCCAGGATCAGTGTTCCGGGCAATGCTTCCAGTAATACAGCACCTACTTCTTTCTTCGTTTGATAACTTTTACGCAGGTAAGGAATTTTTATTCCCACTTTTGTATCCCCACCAACAAAGAACCCTTTCAGCTCTTTCTTATTGATGTCGGCCCGGCTGTGAACACAAAGGGGGGAAACATCATTGAGGTAAAGTATAAACTGTTTCCATTTTGGCTGATCGAGGTACAGGTCGCTTCGGATATTGTCTATTGTTTTTTTATCCCCGGTCTGGCCAACGATCATTCTTGCCGGATCGCCAAAACCCTGGAACATGATAAAAACAAGCACCACCACTCCCAGCAGGACCAGCACCGAATAGAACAGTTTTTTTAACAGGTACATCATCTGAGAATACCTTAATCAGTTTAATACATCCCCCATCGATCGGAATCTCCCGATGGCGTAGTTCTTTTTAAAATCCGGCCAGCCCCATTTATTCAGCACCACCGGTCCTTTCATAAGATACAGGGCCGGATTGGTACGGGCGGCTGTTTTTATGGACGTACCATCACAGCTCAGGATCGGAACATTCACCGAATCCCGGCCACGGTTGAACAGACGGTCCATTTCTTTTGGCTGGGCCGTTACTATGTAATGCGGAATGTTCCTGTTCCGCCGCATCATGTATGTTATAGCAACACCCCATTCCTCATCACCCGGGTATTCTTTCATAAACAACAGGTAATATTCATCCGGGGTGCTCAGCAAAGCTTCGGTTGTGTCGTTTCCGCTTTGCGTGGTCAACGAAAAGTCATTGATAAGCGGAATATTATTTTCCCCTTTCTGAACCAGTTCCTGTTTTCTTTCCACGAATTCCCAGCTGCTGTCGGGCAATGCACTTACGGTGAACTCTTTTGACAGCCCGTTCTTTTTATAAACAAACACGTATTCGTATTTGTCCGGTATGGCACCTTTCGGCATTTTGCGCAACTCCAGGATATTATTTCCTTTTTTAAACGGAAGGCAGTCAACAATAGGCAGGTAACGAAGTACATACCATTGTAACCCCAAAACGGCAGCCAGGGACAATAATACAAGGAACAAATTGATGCCTTTTGAAAATAATGGTATGATGTATTTCCGGTTAAGCAGGATCAGCAGCACCAGCACCAGCAGGATAATATCTTTGGTAAATGTTTGTACCGGTGTTAGCGGGATGCAATCGCCGAAACAGCCACAGGCCCTGATCTTTCCGCTGAACAGTACATATGCGGTGAGAAAAGTAAAGAAAAGTGTGAGCAGTAATAACAGCCAGGAAATGAAGCGGGTACTCCATCCCACCAGTAATGCAATTCCCAATACCACTTCCAGGGCAATCATGAGCACAGAAAAAAGCAGGGCATGGTCGTACAAACTTTCCATCAGGTTTTTCATATACCCGGCAGCCGCCCATACTTCAAAAAATTCCTGCATCTTGTATGCCAGTCCCAGCGGATCAATGGCTTTCACCAGGCCGGAAAAAACAAACAAAAAACCCACCAGCACCCTGGCCGCATTAACAACGTATTTCATGAAATAGTTTTCTGGTTACAAACAGCAGATCAACCCGGGTGCACTTCCTCTTCAATCAATATCAGTCCGAATACCGCATAGTTGATGATGTCGTAAAAATTGGCGTCAATGCCTTCGCTGATGAGGGTCTTTCCTTCGTTGGCAAGGATCTGTTTGATGCGCAGGATCTTGGCCAGTATCAGGTCTACAAAACTTTCCTGGCTCATCTCCCGCCATGCTTCGCCGTAATCGTGGTTTTTGTCCTGCATCAGTTTTTTGGCCATGCCGATCTTTTCATTGTACAGTTTTTCAACGGCAGCAACCGGAAGTTCTTCCTGGCCGTCGCCTGCATTATCCAGCTGGATGAGCCCGATAATGCCATAGTTGAGGATGCCTTTGAATTCGCTGATCACGTCATCCCCGATCTTCTGAACGCCGGTTTCCTGTATGGTACGTATGCGCTTTGCCTTTATGTAAATCTGATCGGCCACCGAAATGGTGCGGTATACCCGCCAGGAGGTTCCGTAATCTTTTGTCTTTTTCAGGAATACCTCCCTGCATGAGTCAACGGCCTTGTCGTATTGTTCGTTCGTGTTCATTAATCGGTTGGTTGTAACTTCGTGTGATTGTAACTCAAAAATAACTGAAAATACGGATGTACAGCATAAACTGCCGGGGAACACTGTTGAGCATGGACACACCGCTGGTGATGGGCATCATCAATGCCACACCCGATTCTTTTTATGAAGGACACCTGGATGCAGGAACGGATGCCATTGTTCGGATAGCCGGAAAGATGATGAGCAAAGGCGCTGATATACTGGATGTGGGCGGGTTAAGTACAAGGCCCGGAAGCAAACCGGTTGCGGTGGAGGAAGAAACAGCCCGGGTGGTTCCGGTTATCAAGGGTATTCTTGAAAAATACCCTGCGGCCATTCTTTCCGTGGATACCTATCACAGCGCAGTAGCCGAAGCGGCACTGCAGGCAGGCGCTGTTATTGTAAACGACATCAGTGGCGGCGAACTGGACAGTAACATGCTGGCAACCGTTGCCCGCTGGCAGGTACCGTATATCTGTATGCACATGAAAGGAACACCGGCCACCATGCAGCAGGATCCACAGTATGAGGATGTGGTGAAGGAAGTGCTTGATTATTTTATTACAAAAACGGAAGCCTGCCGCAGGCACGGCATCAAAGATGTAATAATTGATCCTGGTTTTGGTTTCGGCAAAACCATTCAGCACAATTTCCGGTTATTGGAGCAGCTGGAAGTATTTTCCATACTGAACATGCCCTTGCTGGCCGGACTATCGAGAAAAAGCAGTATTTATAAAACACTGGGTGTTTCGGCAGCCGAAGCACTCAACGGCACTACGGTGTTAAACACCATCGCGTTGATGCATGGCGCTTCCATCCTGCGGGTGCACGACGTAAAGGAAGCGAAGGAAGCCGTTACGCTTTTTACGGCGTATAAAAAAGCGGCCCGGTAAACCGGGCCGCAAAAAAAATCCTGCAGGCAAATATTATTTATTAGTTGCTTTCTGAACGCTGTCGACTTTATTCCTTTCAGCTTCCTGTGCTTTCTGCATTGCTTCTTCCTGCAATTTCATCATTTTGGCATTATATGCTTCTTCGCCCAATGCTTCTTTCACTTCAATGTCAAAAACGAGGATTGCATTCGGTTTGATGCGGTCGCCGCTGCCGCTGGCGCCGTAACCGAGTGAAGAAGGAATATAAACGGTTACTTTGGATCCCTGCTTCATCTGCAGCAGTGCATCGTACCAGCCGGGGATCACGCCTTCGGGTGAACCGATGGCCCAGATTTTCACATCGTAAGGAGCCACATGCCCGAATTTAGGATCAACGTTCGAATCAAACACGATGGCGCTGTCGAGTGTTTTCCCGGTGTAGTTAACCGTGGCAACGGTATTATAATTGATGAAGTCGCCGGTACCTTCTGTTTGCACTGCAATATAAGTTCCCAGTTTGGTCTTTTCGGCCTTGATGTTGTTGGCGGCGAGGTAGGCAGCAATGATCTTGTCGTCTTTTGCAAGCTGATCTTTTTCTTTTAAGACCGCTGTCTGCATTTCTTCCCATTGTTTTTTAAACATCTTAGGTTTCAATACCCGCTTTTCTGCATTGTTGGCGCTGTCGGCCTGCTCTCTTGTTTTGAAGATATTTACCAGTTTCACATAGGTGTACATGTATTTGCCCTTTTTCATGAACGGGGGCATCTGGTCGCCCACTCTTTTCAT
>DMRT01000159.1 GCA_003455235.1 Chitinophagaceae bacterium | reverse complement strand
AGGATCTTTTCGGCACCCACATTTCTTCCGTTGGTCGGGCATCCAACTTTTTCTTTTTTGGTGAATATGCGGCTGATGAAGCAGCCATTCAGCATAAAAGAAGCGCAGATAAAAAGCAACAGTATCTTTTTCATGTTTTAAAGATAACTTTTTTGTACGGTGATTCAACTATCCTGTTTTCCACCTTCTCCTTCCTTAAACCATCCGCTGTATGTCACGTAGTTATTCGCTATCCGGTCTATTTCGCCGCGGATCATTTCCGGGCTGATGTCTTTTACCTTTTTGGCCGGAACCCCGGCATAGATGCTTCCCGGTTCCACCCGGGTATTTTCCAGTACCACGGCACCGGCAGCAATAATGCTGTTTTTGCCCACCACGGCATGATCCATCACAATGGCGCCCATGCCAATCAGCACATTATCCTCTATAACGCAGCCGTGTACGATCGCATTGTGTCCGATACTCACATTATTTCCTATATGTGTGCCGGTTTTCTGGTAGGTACAGTGGATGATGGCCCCGTCCTGCACATTCACTTTGTTGCCCATTCGGATGATGTTTACATCCCCCCGGATCACGGCATTGAACCAGGCACTGCAGTCGTCGCCCATCACCACATCTCCCACAATGGTGGCATTGGGAGCGATGTAACAGTTGTTACCAAATACGGGCATTACCCCTTTTACCGGAAGAATGACAGGCATGATGATCAGTTTGATTAATAACTCTAAAATAACTTCAATTTCAGTTAAAACGTAATTCCGAAAAGCACGTACGACTGCAGGCGTTTGCTCTGATCGCTGTACATAGCGCTCAGCTCCAGCGGACCAATGGGGGTACGGTAGGCAAAAGTAAGGGCATAGCCACTGAGGCCGGAAATACCGGGAGTGTTTTTCATGAAATCTCTTACCAGCCCGTTCACCCGGCCGATCAGGTATACATTGTTGATAGGGTTATACCGCAAACCCAGCTGGAGAACACCCACGCTGGGCGAATGAACGGTTGCTTCCTGCAGCCCGGCGAATTTTATTTGATTACGGAAACTGCCGTTAATACCGCCAATGTAAAAATCATTCAGCTCATTGGTTTTGCCGGTGAAGTTGATGCCGGCCTGCAGGCTGGTAAAGAAATTGAATTTCTTACCCAGGGCAGCAAAGATGGTTCCGTCGAAATGAAGACGGCTGTAATTATCGAAGCTGAGCGTATTGGCAATGGGCTGTCCATTTTCCAGCTGGGTGATGCGGGGCCGCTGGTCATACACATGCGCCAGTTCCAGGTTCATCTTCAAACCACGGGTGGGGTAAAAAATCTGGTCAAGACTGTTGTACTTCAGGTAGGCATAGCTCTTGAAATTGGTGAAATTTCCTTTTACTTCGGAAGCCGACCGGATGGAGGGGCTGTAATGTATATACTCAAATGCACTGCCTACCCCTGCTGCCACTTTGTTATTGCCGCTGTTCTGGAAGTTGAGAAAAAACTGGCTGTAGTTCTGTTTGTAAGAACCATCGGCCTTGTAATTAGTATATGAATTGATCTCGAGATTATCGAGTTTGAAACCGGTTTGAAAAGCAATATTCTTGATGCGACCGAGGTATTGAAGATGCTCTGCTTCCAGCTGAATGCTTTCGCCCACAGAAAGAGAAACCATGCTTCTTGAATTGGGAATAAACAGGTCTCTGGATGTCATGTTCAGGTTTACATTGATACCGCGGAAGCGGGTGTAATAAACACCTGCCTTCAGGTGGGTGCCCGGGTTTTCTTCCACATTAAAAACAATGGTGGCAGTATCCGGACTGCTATGTTCCAGCGTGTACGTGATGTTGCTGTAATAGCGGGAACCATAAGCCCGGCGGATACTCCGGTTGATTTGTGCCGCTGTGTAAGTCTTGTTGTCATCAAAGTTCATCAGGTGGGCCAGGAAGATGGCACTGGTTTTTTTCAGGCCGGTAACCCGGTAGCCGGTGATAAAAACCGTGTGGGTGCTGATGGAATCGCCTTGTTTGGGTTCGCCGGTGCCAAGTGCATGGAGGCTGTCTGCCAGTTTTTTGAATACGGGATACCAGGCCCTGCCTGCTTCCAGTCCTTCATTCAGAATGATATCACTGCTGCCAAAGCTGCCCATGTTGAATTTTTCCAGCGGCATGTATATGTAATGATTGGTCAGCGGTAACTCTTCCTTGAAATCGCCGGCTTCCTTAAAGAACGCCATCTGCAGGATCACGTCGATGGGGTTGGTGATCTTTTCTTTGGCAGAAAGACCGGTGCTTACATTGCTGCCGATCACAATATCGGCGCCCATCTCTTTTACATTCTTTACCGGGAAATTGCGTACCACGCCGCCATCCACCAGCCGCTTATCGGCAATGGTTACGGCCGAAAAAATGGATGGAATGGCCATGGTTGCCCGCAGGGCATTGGTAATATTGCCCGTATCCAGCACCACCAGGTTGCCGGTTTCCAAGTCGGTGGCCATACACTTGAAAGGGATTTTAAAACGGCTGAAATCGCGGACATCGGATACGTGAAAAAAAAGTTCGGAGAATTTCAGGTTCAGTTCCTGCCCCTTGATTACACCGGTTTGCAGACTGATGCGGTTGTTTACGTAGGGCAGTTCAATCGCAAAACGGCTGTATTGTTCCTTTTCTTCGATGGAAAGTGTGCGGAGGGAGATCTGGTTGC
>DMRT01000010.1 GCA_003455235.1 Chitinophagaceae bacterium | reverse complement strand
GCGTCTACCAATTTCGCCACCCGGGCAGGGAAAGATCCGGAACGTTCAATCGGGTTAAGCCGTTTGTCGTTCGGATTGCAAATGTAAAAGATTGACGGGGGATAAAAAAACAAAAAACTATACAGATGTGATCTGCCTTATGTCCCTGTACCGCCTTTTGCGGAATAAGTTGTGGTTCAAAAAGGATGTTATTTATTGAGAACAACCCTGAACGTGGTTCCCTTCCCGATTTCAGAATGTTTTACAAACAACTCGCCTTTATGGTATTGTTCCATGATGCGCTTGCTTAGGGTGAGTCCGAGCCCCCAACCGCGTTTTTTGGTGGTAAAACCCGGTTTAAAAACCCGGGCAATGTTTTGTTTGCTGATGCCCTTGCCCGAATCGGTTACATCCACGATCACCTGTGTGGTTTCGTTTTTTATGTTCACGGCGAGGCTGCCTTTTCCTTCCATGGCATCGAGGGCATTCTTCAGCAGGTTTTCAATCACCCAGTCGAAAAGCGGTCCGTTGATCATGGCATTGATTTCTGTTTCACCCTGGCTGTCGATGCTGAAAATAACTTTATCTGTAGCCCGTTTCCGGATATAATTTACCATATTCTCCACCTGCTGAACGATGTTCATTACTTCCAGCTGCGGGGTACTGCCGATTTTCCCAAAGCGGTCGCTCACCAGTTTCAGCCGGTCCACGTCCTTGGTCATTTCCGGCACAATCTTTTCCAGCCCGGGCATTTCTTTCAGCATTTCCACCCAGCCTTGCAGAGAGGTGAGGGGGGTACCCAGCTGGTGGGCTGTTTCTTTAGCCATACCCGCCCATACCTGGTTTTGGGTGGATTTGTTGCGGGTGGAAATGGTGATCAGCGTAATGATGATGAACAGTGCCACAATGAAGAGCTGGATGATGGGATAATACCGAACCTCTTTCAGCAATTCCGAATCACCGTAATAATATTTATTGATGATGAGGGGTTCCTTGCTGATCTCCACCTGTAAGGCATCGTTTTCTTTTTTAAACTGTTCTATTTTCCTCCGCAGGTAATTTGCATCCGATTTGATCAGGTTGGTATCCAGGTTCAGCGATTCCCCGGAGGGGTTATCCTTTTCATCGGTTTCAATGATGGGAATGTCTGTATTTTCCGACGTGATGATATTGGTAAGGGTAAGGGCCGAGCCATCGGTGGTGGTGGCCCTTGTTTTGAGCGACTGCACCCATACGTTCACCTTCTTTCGTTCGTCATTGGCTATCTTCCGGGCAATGTACTGCGAATAGAAGATGGTGCCGGTAACAATGGCAATAGCCACCAGTGCCAGTGCGGTTCGCCAGTTAAAAAGATTGGTAAACATAAAGTAAAAATAAGGAATAAGTCAGGAGTTTGAAGTTTGAAGTTTGGGGGTTGAAGTTGTAAGATATGAGTATGTTTGTAAGCGGTATTCAACAACGCCAAAAATGACAGAAGCATCAGTTGCCATTGTTATTCTTAACTGGAACGGAAGGAAATTCCTTCAACAATTCCTGCCTGCGGTGCTGGCTTCTTCGTATTCCAATAAGCGGGTGATTGTGGCCGACAATGCCTCCACCGACGACAGCATTGATTTTCTTGCGCAACATTATCCTGCGGTTGAGATCATCCGGAATAAAACCAATGAGGGATTTGCCAAAGGATACAACACCGCCCTCAGGCAGGTGCAATCGGACTATTATGTATTGCTGAACAGCGATGTGGAAGTAACGCCCCGCTGGATAGAGCCCATCATTGAACTGATGGAAAAGAATAAACAGATTGCTGCCTGCCAGCCTAAAATAGCAATGTTCCATGAAAGAAATAAATTCGAATACGCTGGCGCAGCAGGTGGCTTTATTGACAAATACGGTTATCCGTTTTGCAGAGGAAGAATTTTCGATACTTGCGAAGAAGACCATGGACATTACAATCAAAGTGGTGAGATATTTTGGGCAAGTGGTGCTTGTTTTTTTGTAAAGGCAGATATTTTTCATAAAGTTGGTGGCTTTGATGCAGATTTTTTTGCGCATATGGAAGAAATTGATTTATGCTGGCGCATGCAGCTTGCCGGGTACAAAGTGTATGTGGAACCATCATCGGTGGTGTATCACGTGGGTGGAGGCACATTGCCCCGGGGCAACAGCCGCAAAACCCTGCTTAACTTCCGCAATAACCTTGTGATGATTGCCAAGAACAGTTCGTTGAATGATTGCCTCTGGAAGATTCCATTCCGGGTATTGCTGGATGCGGTATCGGCCTGGCGGGGTTTGCTGGGCGGCGATTGGGGATATTTCCAGGCCATAATAACAGCTCATCTTCAGTTTGCACGGTGGGTATTTACCGATCACCGGCATTCTGTATTTCCCACCCGGAAAGACGGGAAGCCCGAAGGCTGGTATACCAGGTCGGTGGTATGGGCCTATTTTATCCGCAAGAAGAAAACCTTTTCGGAAATTGTTGGTAACAAATAAGTTTTTTTGCTTTTCAGCCCTTATTTTTGCACAGCAAATAACAATAAAATGAGTCAGGAAATCATCGACACCAGGCATAAAGATTTTACTCATAACTGGGTATCCACATCCCGTTTTATCTGGTTTTGCCAGGTATTCCTGGTAGTAGCATTTATCTTAGGCGGATGCTATAACCTGTACACTCACCGCTATAAAGGCAAGCCCAAAGTGGATGTACCGACCAATACCCTGTACAATCCCACGTACAAATAAAATTTTTGTTGTAACAGCGTAAGGCTTATTTTTGCACTCCAAAAAATAAGCAAGTTCTTTTTTATCGTTCAGGCGTTTAATACGTCAACTGCGGAAGTAGATCATTTGGTAGAGCAAGACATTGCCAAGGTCGGGGTGGCCGGTTCGAGCCCGGTCT